>DASWIN010000001.1:0-6276 GCA_036397655.1 Nitrospiraceae bacterium
AATCGTGCTTGCCGATGAGATGCCCGCAGGCTTTGCGCATGGCATCCAGGTTCAACGTGCCGTAGAGGTGCCAGGCCCGCGTGCGTTCCAGGGCCGAGCGGGATGGCGTGTTTAAGATTCGATAGGCATAGAGCTTGCGCACAGCCGAGAAACGGGCGTGAAAATCGTCGGCGGCCCGCTCGACGGAACGGGCGCTGATGTCCTCCGGCAGCGTGGCGTTCAGGGCGCGCAGCCATTCGTCCGGCGACAGGGGTTTGTCGGTCCTGAAACTGACGACCTGCCCCAGGGCGTGGACGCCGGCATCGGTGCGTCCTGCGGCGATGGCGGAGACGTCGCTCTGCGTGACTCGTCTGAGCGCAGCTTCGAGGGCCTCCTGAATCGTCGGCTGATTCGGCTGGCGCTGCCAGCCGGCGTAGGCCGTGCCGTCGTACTCGATGGTGGCTTTGAAGGTTGCCATAAGAGGGGGGTAACGGGGTAAAGGGATAAAGGGGTAGTCGGGGTAGCTCAGAACGGGGTAGAGGGATACAGGGGTAATAGGGGTAACAGTAGCGTCTTATCCCTTTTGATCTCTTCCGCCTCTGCCCCTTATCTCTTTACGCCGTTACCCCGTCTATCCCGTTATCCCGCTACCCCGTCTATCCCGCTGTCCCGCTACCCCGCTGTCCCGTTACCCCCGTTATCCCGCTACCCCCTTACCCCTTTATCCCTCTACCCCTTCCCTGTCATCGCGAGGCGGATTGGAGGGGCTTGAGGTAACTCTTGATCCCGTCGAAGATGGAATCGGCCATGCGGTTCAGGAAGGCATCGCTTTGCATGAGCCGCTCTTCGGTCGGGTTGGTGATAAAGGCGATCTCGGCCAGGATGCTGGGCATGGCCGTAAATCGGAGCACGTAAAAGGGAGCGGTCTTGACGCCGTGGTCCTCGACGTCATAGTAGTCGTCCAGGCGGGCGATCATCGATTTTTTCGTCGTCCAGGCCAGATCCAACGATTCCTGCACCTTCTTCGTCGTCAGCAGGTCGGCCACAAGGTACTCCCACCCGATTCCCGTATCCTTGATGGGAGTGCCGTTTTCCCGCGCAGCCACTTCCAGCGCGCGCCGGTCGCTCGCCTCCCCGAAATGGTAGACTTCCACGCCTTTCGTGGATCGTTGCGGATGTGAATTCACATGAACGGAGATGAAGAGGTCCGCGCCCATGTTGTTGGCGAACTTGGCGCGATCCTCCAGTTCGATGAACGTGTCCCGGTCCCGTGTCATGAGCACGCCCTTCTTCAGGTGCCGGATAATCAAGTCGCGCAGCCGAAGCCCCACGTACAACGTAATATCCTTCTCCGCCATCCCGCTCCGCCCGATCGCTCCGGGGTCCTTCCCTCCGTGGCCGGGATCGATAACAATGATCTTGATTTCATTGCGTGGGGGCCTCGCCTCAATTTTGGCCGTGGCTTTGGCCTGCAGGGCCGCAGCAGCCGCCTCCGGCGGCCGGGCAGAAGGAGTCTTGGAGACCTGTGGCATGGACGGGGCCGGCGAAAGGGGCGATGCGTCGGCGATTGCCGGTTGTTGAGGAGGCGAGGCCGGCTTTGCAGGAAGGTGGTTCTGGAAGATGTCCACCACCAGCCGATCGGGCCGGGTCAGCGGAAGCAGTTTGTAATCGCTGATGGCGCTCATGTCGAGCGAGATGGTGACCGAGCGGGGATGCGGCTGTGCGATGGCGATTTCGCCCGGGAAACCGTTATCCGCCAGCCTCTCTTTCGCGGTTTTCGCCAACTGGGCGTTTTGCAGCTCGATGATGATCCGGTCCGGATGTTTCAACCGGTTCTGCGTGAAGGAGGTGGTGCGTTGAAGATCCAGCACGATCCGCGTGTGGTCCGGATAGGACTTAAACCGGATGTCCCGGACGAGGGCCGGCCTGACGATGGCCGGTACGAGTTTCTTCCCGGCCTTCCGTCCTCGTTTGGCCGGGGCCTGCGAGGAGGACGACCGGCTTCCCTGCGAGAAGGCCAGATCGACGGACGTGACGACCGGCAGACTGACCGGCGTCACCACGAGGACGGCAAGGGCGGAGCCGATGAAAAGAATTTGGCGAATGGTGGTCATGCAAAAACTTGTGATTGCCTGAAAATTCTCTCGTGCGCAGCCCCGAATGTCAAGAGAACAGCTCTCTGGTCATTGCCCTGCGTCGCCTCTTTCCTTGGTGCGGATGCCTGAATCAGGCGGGAGGTGATCCATTCGGGAGATTGAAGAGGCGACGGGCATTGGCGGATGTCACCCGGCCGACTTCGTCCAGGCGCATCGGCGTTCCCGTGCCCTTGGCGCTCGCGATGGCCTCGGCGACCAGCCGTACGTAGGCCGGTTCGTTCCGTTTGCCGCGATGCGGCGCCGGCGTCAGGTAGGGGCAGTCGGTCTCGATCAGGATGCGATCCATGGGAACGGTCTGCACGATGTCGCGCAGCATTCCCGCGTTCTGAAAGGTGACGACGCCCGAGAACGAGAGGTAGAACCCCAGGTCGAGTCCGTCTTTCGCCAGCCACGCGTCTCCAGAAAAACAATGGAAGACTCCTCCCACGTCGGCCGCCTGTTCCTCCCTTAGGATGGCGATCGTATCCTCCTGGGCTTCCCGCGTATGAATGACGATGGGGAGGCGGCACTCGCGCGCCAGCAGGATTTGCTCGCGGAAGCGTTCCCGCTGCAACTTCGGCGGGGAGTGGTTGTAATGGTAGTCGAGCCCGATTTCTCCGTAGGCCACGACTTTGGGATGCTGCGCCAGGCGCCGGAGCTCGTCGTACCAGCCGTCACCGATGTGGCGGACCTCGTGCGGGTGCACGCCGATCGAGGCATATACGAACGGGTAGCGGTCGGCCAGCTCGACCGCGGCCCTGCTGGTGGCCAGATCGCAGCCGATCGTGACGAGGGTCTCCACGCCCGCGTCGCGCGCGCGCGCAATCATGGCCTCGCGGTCGCCGTCGTAGCGCGCGTCGTCCAGGTGGGTATGCGTGTCGATCAACATTAGAGGGCATCGTAGCACGCGGGAGGGCTCCTCAGAAAGCGGGACATTGACAGGAGACGGGTTGTTTGTTACAAGTCACGTCCGATGAAAGCCATGTGCTCCAGGCAATTCGGCCGTTGGATATTGCGCACTGCGCTGCCGTTGGCATTGAGCGGCGTGCTCCTGGCATTGGCGCCCTTTGCCGTCGCGCTGGAAGTGCACCATGAACTGGCGGCTGCCGACTATGACGGCCATCAGCATTCCGACACCGACCTCTGTCAGTGGGTTCAGCACCATACCGGCAGCTCATTGATTGCGGACGCGCCCGCGGTGCAGGCGTTGCACGCGCAGGTCCAATGGTCTCAGCCGGTTCCGAAAACTCTTCTTGCGATCCATCTTTCCGGGTCCGCAGCTCCTCGCGCTCCACCCCTTTCCTGATCGCATTCAGCCTGTTCCACCGGTAGGCATCCATCCGTTCACGGAAGGCTGATTCGCCTGCCGGTGTTTCATTTCATTATTCTTCGGGCGATCAGGAGACATCATGAATTCGCATTTATTGAAATTTGTGGTTGCGGCTGTCGTGTGCGGGCTTCTGGGAGCGTTGGAGAGTGCGTCTGCCCAGGATAATGCCGGCGTGCGGACGATCACCGGGTCCGTGCAGAATCAGGACCTGCGCCGGGTGGGGCAGGCGTTGGTCGAGGTCAGGGACAAGGATGGGAAAATTGTCGTGCACAAGGTGACCAACGACGCCGGCGAGTTTTCCGTGGAGGTGCCGGCTGAGGGCACCTATTCCATCAGCGCGGTGCTGGAAACCTATCGGAGCGAGTATGTCATCGTCAAAGTCGGAACGGAACCGGCTCAGCCGGTCAAACTGACGCTGGCACAGACACGCGAAATTGCGCTGGAGATTCGCTCGCCACTCCCGCCGATTCAATATAAAGCCTCGAGCGAAACTTACTCGGTCAGCCGGAAAGATATCGAAGCCCTGCCTCGCGGCAACAACGTCGAGTTGCACGATGTGCTGCAGACGATCCCCAGCGCGGCCTATGGATCGCTGAAGCAGCTCCATATCCGTCAGGACCATGCCAATCTCCAATTCCGCATCGACGGCGTGCCGATTCCGGACACGGTCTCTTCCACATTTTCGGACGTCATCGCCCCGCGGGCCTGGGAGCGTGCCGACATCATCCTGGGCGGCATGGAGGCTCAGTACGGGAACAAGTCCACGGCGATCGTGGATATCACGAGCAAGAGCGGGACCAGGCCCGGCTTCGGCTCGGTGCAGATGTTCGGTGGGCAGAACGAAACGATCAATCCGTCGTTCGAGTACGGCGGGACGGTCGGCGAGAAATTCCGCTACTACGTGCTGAACAGCCACCTTTCGACGAACCGGGGGATCGAGCCGCCGACGCTCGGCAAGACGTCGCTGCACAATCAAAGCGAGCGGAATCAGACCTACCTTCGAGGCGACTACCAGCGCGACAACCGGAACAACTTCACATGGCTGTTCCTGAACTCCGTGGCCAAGTACCAGATTCCCACCAACCGCGGGACGGATGCCAATGCCACGATTCTGGGGTTGATCCAGGCCCAGGATCCGACCTTCAATCCGGCCGCGTCGGAAGCGATCGACGAATTTCAAAAGGAACAGAATCAGTATGCCCATATGGTCTGGCGCCACGACGTCAATGCCGGTAATTTCTTCAGCCTTGCGGGGTATTTTCGCCAAACCCGCGCGACGTTCAAGACCGATCCATTCAATGCGCTGGTCTATACGCCGGATGAAACGGAGCCGTTCTCCGTCGGAAGCCAGGACCGCATGGCCTATTCGGGCGGGATCCGGTTGGACCATACCTATACGCCGAACAGCCGACACCTGATCAAGGCCGGGTTCCAGATCGACCGGACACAGGCGATCAATAAAACCCGCCTGTCCACGTTTGCGGACGACGGAGCAGGCAATCCGACCGGGGCCGTGATCGAGCTCCCGTCCGACAATCGCCTGATCGGATGGCGGCAGGAATTCTGGCTGCAGGACCAGTGGAGCCCGAACGACCGGTGGACGTTCAATCTTGGCGTGCGCGGGGATGCCGTGCAGTATCTTGTGAGCGAGGGCCAGGTGAGTCCGCGGATCGGTATTACGTACAAGCAGAGCCAGGCCAATGTGTTTCATGCCTACTACGGCCGGCTGTTCACGCCGCCCAATCTTGAGGCCATCTCGTTTGCCAAGCTGAATACGGCCGGCACCAAGGCCGCGCCGGAGAATACGACGAACAACACCGTGCGGGCCGAGCGGGCGCACTACTTCGAGGTCGGCAGTTATCATGCGCTGACGCAAAGGGTGACGCTGGAACTGACCGGCTACTATAAGCTCAACCGCTACATGTCGGACGCCGGCCAGTTCGGCACGACGCCGCTGCTCAATTATTTTGCGTTCGAGCGGGGCTGGCAGCGCGGCATCGACGGATCCGTCAAGGTGCAATTCACCGACGATCTGACGGGACGCGGCAACGTGGCCTGGGGCCAGTGCAAAGGGTACGGGCTCCACTCCGGGCATTTTTTGCTGGAGCAGGCGGAAATCGACGATATCAATTCACAGGGCGGCGTGTTTTGCGATCACTCGCAATTCATGACGAGCTCGGCTGTCTTGAGCTATAATCTGCTGGAGCGCACGACGATTACCGGGCAGATGCTCTATGGGTCCGGACTGCGGACGGCGGCGGACGGCGGGAAAACCAACTCGATCCATGAAGATTCCTATACGACGTACAATCTCTCCATCACGCACACGATCCCGCTGCCCAATAAGCAAAAATTCCTTCTGGGGTTCGATGTGATTAATTTGCTCGGCGAAAACTATTTTATCAACCGCGGGGAGGGCAGCATCGGTTTGGGCGTGGCCCATGCCGGGATGCCGAGGGCGTTCTTCTTCAGGGGACAGTGGTTTTTTTAAGGAAGGTTGAGGCTGAGGTTAAGGTTGAGGGGGAGCGAAAGATGGAATATCTCAAAGTCGCGCTGTTCATAGCCTTCCTTAGCCTCAACCTTAACCTCAACCTGGGCCTGGCCGCTGAGGGCGATCGCGCAACGCATCAGTCGGACCATGACGAAGATGTGGTGCTCCTGCCGCCGGTCCACGTGCACGGGATTCCGCTCAACAAGGATCAGCAGTTGGGGCCCGTGCCGACCCATACGCCGTGGCCGGCCATTCCGCCGGTGCTTGAAGGGAAGGTGATCGACGACTGGATGAAGGCGCGGTTTCTGGTCGCCAGGGATGCCAGGATCGATGTGGTCGTT
>DASWIN010000002.1:0-29041 GCA_036397655.1 Nitrospiraceae bacterium
GCGCGACCGCCGTTGAGCGGGAGCGCGAGTGTTTTACCAGCCTCGCCATCGAGTATGTCGCGTCGCAGGAAGAAGTGCTGCGGCTGGAAACCGTCTGGCGGGCTTCGCTGTCCGGCGAGACTGTAACGGGGGACTCGCGGACCGCCTATCGTCGGCTGCAGGAGGCAGAGGCGAAACAGCAGCCGACGCGCGAATGGTATGAACGGGTATTCGACCGGCTGCAGCTCCGGTCTGAGGAAGAGGAGATGATGACCCACGCGCGCCTGCTGCTCTTTGCAGGACCGGGCGCTCTCCTGTATCCCGTCGTGCACTGGAACCTGCACGAGGTGCTGTGGGAGGGCGCCGATCCCGACGCCGACACGGACCCCGTGAGACGCTATTGCACGGACCGGCTGGCTGGAGCTTCAGCGCAGGTTCAAGTTGACGCTAAGGCTGAGCCCGTGTCCACCCGATTCCCTGAACCTTAGCCTTCCTAATGGGCGGCGGGCTGTTTGGGCCAGAACTTGTGCCGAATCTGCGGCAGCTGCACGCTGTCAAAATTGGGGATGTCATAGAGGCAGCGATCGACCGTGACGACTTCCTCCGGTGTCAACTCGAGCACGATCTTCTTCTTCCAGAACTGATCCAGGGTAAAGTAATCTCCGCTTTGCGGCTTCTCCGCCAGCAACGCCTGCATCTTCTTGAACCCCTCGGTGTCTACGCCCGGCACCCGGCCATTGTTCCGGTCAATGCACCACTTCAGGATCTCGGCGATGCCGTACATCGTCAATTCAAATTTCACTTTGTCCGCCATTGCTTCCCCCATAACCAGCTTTGTTCGGAGCATCCATTGTAGCCTAGTCTTCCCCCAATCTTCTAGGGGAAATTCGGGGATTGCGGCTGGTCAGGAGCCTCGGTATACTCCTCCCGTTCCGGCGTGGACACACCTGGGGCCGGCCAAGAGGGAACCGGATTCTGTGAGGGGCACCGTGACCGTGTACCATCGCCCGGCTCGCCGCGGACCTGCCGTCTGGGGCGTGCTGCTACTAGCCTGGCTGACCGCCGCCGGCTGTCCGGCGCGCGAACCATTCGTGCCTCCCGACCCCTTCTACCTGTACGCTACCTATACCGTCGGGAAAAATCCCACCTCCGTGACGACGGCGGATTTCAACCGGGATGGGTTCACCGACCTGATCGTCACCAACATCGGCAACGATTCGCTCTCGATTCTGTTCGGAAACGGTGACGGCAGTTTCAAGGAACAGAAGCAGTTGCGGGTCAGCGTCGAACCGCGCGCCCTGGCCTTGCACGACTATAACGGGGACGGCTGGACGGACATTGCCGTCGCCTGCGCGGGCAGCGATCAGATCGTCCTGTTCCTCGGGCTGGCGGGCGGGCGGTTCACCGAAGGACAGCGCTACCCGGTGCAGAGAACCCCCATCTCGCTCGCGGCCGGCGATGTGAACGACGATCAGAAGCCCGACCTCGTCGTGGCGCTGCGCAACGATAAGATTGCCGTGTTTCTGGGCCAGGGCGACGGCACCTTTGCGTCCGGCGCACGCTATGAATACGGCGACACGCCCACCTCGATCGCGCTGGCCGATCTCACGCAAGACGGGAAACTGGACCTGATCGTCTCCAACGGCGGGCCGATGAGCAATGCGGTGTCGATCTGGACCGGCGTCGGTGACGGCTCCTTCCGCGACCCTGTGGACTACCGGACCGGCAAACGGCCGCTCGGCGTGTCCTTTGCCGACTTCAACAACGACCGGAAGACCGACCTGCTCGTCATCAACGGCGAACGCGACAGCTTCGTCGTCTTCCTGGGAAACGGGAATGGAACATTTCAGGACGGCCAGGAATCCGGCGCGGACGCGGGGCCGGTGCACGGCTTTGCCGGCGATTTCGACGGCGACCGGACGGCCGATGTCGCCATCGTGAACATCCAATCCAGCGATCTTTCGATCCTGTTTGGACGGGGGGATGGGACGTTCAAGTATCCTCCCAAGAACTACCGGGTCGGCTCGGCTCCCTTTGCCGTCACCCCCCTGTCGCTCAAGCCCGATGCCACGGAGCCGCCCGGGTTGGCGGTCGTCAGCAACGGCGCGGGCAGCCTGAGCATCTTTCTCCATCAGGGAACACGCGCGATCGCGCCGCGGTCGGCTTCCTGAACGTCCCCCGGGGACGCGACCGACGATACCCGCAAGGAGGATGCAGGCGTGAGAACATTCTCCTGGTGGTTCGGCATGGGAGCGCTGATGACGCTCTCGGTCCTGATGATTCAAGGAGGCGTGCACGATCTGCTGTATGAATCGCATCCGGCGGGTAGCGCGAATGCCGCGTTGACCTTTACGATGACCATCGTGGGCGGCGGCCTGCTGGCAGGGTGTGTGGCGCTGATCATGAAGCGGTTGCGCTGAATTCCCACCCGGCTTGACAGGATCGCCAGCGTGGGGTACAACCCGGAATCAGCCAGTTTTCTTCAGGGGTTAGCGCGACGCGTATCAACGGCAGAGCGTATGGAATGAGCGGAACATGCAATGTCTCAAATGCCACGGACACATGATGGTGCAGCGGCACTATACGCTCCTCAGCCGCCGTCTCTACGCACGGTGCCTCAACTGCGGGTTCTGGCTCGATCTGGCCGATCTTCTCCGGTTCTTCCACAAGGTTCTGGACAACGGGTGGCGCGGGTCGAAAGTCCGGGACACACTCACCCTGTAGGCTGTTGATTTCTTGCACATGAATGCTTCCTCATCTATGTCTCTTGCGTCCACCACCGTACTGTCGATGCTCGCCGGGGTCGCGACGTTCGCGCTTCTGTCGTTTGCACCGCTGGAGCTGAGCCGCGCGACCCACGCACACACGGCAGCCTCCCTCACGCCAACCGTGCTGCCGACCAGCAATCTGAAGTCCCTCCCGCTCTTTCGCCGCCACCGGACGCAGGCGCACAGCATCCTGCTCAAGGATCTCTCCACCGGCCGCACGCTCTACGAAGTCGGCGCCAACCGGCGCGTGGCGCCGGCCAGCCTGACCAAAATCATGTCTGCCCTGGTCATCCTCGAATACGGCCAATTGCACGACCCGGTGACAGTCAGCCGCAAAGCCGCGAGGGCCCGCAAGATCCACCTCCGGCTCCACGCCGGGCACGTGTTCCGATTGGGGGATCTCCTGAAAGCGATGCTGATCACCTCGGCCAACGATGCCTGCCTGGCCGCCGTCGAGCACGTGGGCGGATCGGAAGAGATGTTTGTGGCCATGATGAACAACAAGGCGCACCGGCTGGGTCTGCTGGACACACACTTCAGCAACGCCTGCGGGTTCGATTCGCCGACGCATTACACCACCGCGGGAGACCTGGCCACGTTGAGTGAAGCGGCCATGGAGGATCCGACGTTCCGCGCACTGGTCCGCAAGGAAGTGGACATGATCTTTCCCCTCAACGCGAACCGGTCCTACTGGCTTCGCAGCACCAACCGGCTGCTGGGCCGCATCCCCGGGGTGGAAGGCATCAAGACCGGGTTTACCTCCCAGGCAGGACGCTGCCTCGTTGCCAAGGTCTCACAGGACGGGAAGGAAGTCTTACTCGTGCTCCTGCACGCCAACCGCCGATGGGACACCGCCTCCACGCTCTTACGGCAAGGCATACAGTCCCTGCAGTAGCGCACGGGCGCGCGCGTCACACCAGATCGCCTCATGTCATTGGAACACTGAAAAGAAAACTGGCAGCGGTTTCCGGATGATGCCAGCCCCGTCGGACTTGGCTGATCAGCAGCCGCCGGGAGACGTAAATTCGACGTTGACGTCCTTGCCCAGGTAATTGATGAGCACGCCCTGTTTCGCGTAGTTCATCACGGCGCCCATCACATTCTCGTCTCCGCACTCCTCCTTGCCAAGGAGCTTGCGAATTTCGTCCGGGCTCTCGCCGTTCAGCACGTTGCGGAAGAGCCCACGGACTTTGTAGGCAAAGCGGTTGTTGACAAAAATCAGGTCGACTTTTCCGTCCATGAGCCGCACGCCGGCCATCGGCCCGGTCGGCTTGCGCGCGTCCAGCAACAGCAGAAACGTGCCTTCCTGTTCCGCTTTCACGCCCGAAATTTTTTCGTTCACGAGGCGGTCGTAGGCCTTGCTCTCGGGATCACCCAGCTTGACGCCGAACAGCGAGACCTCGGGACTCTTGATGGCCTTGGGATCCATCACGTCATTCCTGCTCAATTCGTAGGGCTCGGCGCCGATCGAATTCGCCATCGCGAGCACGGCCACGAACCCGATCCACATGAGCGAGAACCGCCACGGCTGTACGTCCATTACGCCCTCCTTCATGAAACGGGAAAAAAGACACGGCATTGTAACGAACGCTTCGCTGCACATGCAAGGAAGCGGTGATTTTTTCTCCCGGTCAACGGTTAGCCTTTCCGGGACGTCTCGAGGAGCATGCCCGCAAGCGTTCGCAGGCGTTGAAAATACTCGCCGGCTTCTTCCGGAACGCCGGGCAACAGCGTGTCGAGATCGTCGAGGCAGTCCCCCAGCATCGCCAGGCGCGGGACATCGAGGTTCTGTTCTTCACAATAATAGGTGACGCATCCGCTGATGACCGTATCCAGCGTCATCAGTTCGCCTTCATCCGGACTGGAAAATTTCGGCCAGTCGGCTGAACGGTGCTGATCCCAGAGAACACGAAATTCCATTTACCCGCCCATCCGTACCGCCTCGATCGACAGGAATGTGGCCAGCGTGACCGCCACGATGCCGGCCAGCCGCTGCAGCCACAAGGGGCTGGCACACCACCAGGCAAGAAGTCGATCCCGGTGGCGCGCCGGAAGACCGAGCAGGATCAGCGCGTTGGCCACCGCGAGGCTCCCGATCGAGATCCAGAACCAGGATCGCTGGTCCGCAGACGTTCCGAGCACGACCAGCAGTCCCGCCAGCGCAACTCCCTGCAACAGGACAAATCGTAGGAAGGGATCAGCCAGATGCCGCCGCACCTGTCCGGTCAACCAGGCAGGCGCCACAATCGTCATCACACCGGCAGCCAACCAGACTACACTGACGAAACCCAGCACCAGCATGGTCTGCATCGGTCACCGGCTCCCAAGCCAGCCAAGCGCGTGCAACAGGAGCACCGCCAGGGTGCAGAGGCCCAGCCCCCAGAACCGGTAGTCCACGTCTTCGCGCTGCAAACACCAGTCGACGAGCCAGTGCCGCCAGGGGTCCGGTCCCATGGCCAGGAATAAACCCTTGAGTACCATCGCGGCACCGGTGACGATCCACAGCGGCTGGTAGCGGATCCCTTCCGTCCCCAGCAGCAGGACAATGCCCAGGCAGGCTGCGGCCACTTCCCACCGAAGCAGCGACGGCGCCAACGCCAGGGCTTCCCGCACGCGCCCCGTCACATGGCGAGGCGCGACCAGCAGGGCGAGCCCATCAGCCATCCAAATCCCGGCAATTGCCGCCAGCACGTACGTGACCATTCATTGAACCTTACGGGTAGAGTCCCCTCGATAAGTGGGCCTGCGCCACCTGATCAATCCCGTTCATCAGCGCCGCCATGCGCATGCTCGCTTTCTGTTTCGTGGAAAACTCCAACGTCCGATGAAAGGCCGTGGTGATGATTTCCTGCAGCCGCTCACGGATATCCTGCTCCTTCCAGAAAAACCGTTGCACGTCCTGCACCCATTCAAAGTAGGACACGATCACGCCGCCCGAGTTGGCCAGGATGTCCGGGATGATGAAGACGCCCTTGTCGAGGAGTATCTCATCCGCCTCCAGGGTCGTCGGGCCGTTGGCGCCTTCCGCAAGAATCTTGCAGCGCACCTTCGCCGCATTCTTTTCCGTAATCTGCTCCGACAAGGCCGCCGGCACGAGCACCGTACAATCCAGCTGCAGCAGTTCGTGGTTGGTGATCCCGTCGCCCAGTTTGAGCTCGCGCAGCGGGCGCCCCTTGTCTTTTGTCGCGGCGAGGAGCTTCGGGACGTCGAGGCCGTGCTTGTTGTAGAGGCCTCCGGACACGTCGCTCACAGCCACGACCCTGGCCCCGACTTCGTGCATGATGCGCGCGGTATGGGACCCCACGTTGCCGAACCCCTGAATCGCCACCGTGGCCTTCCTCGGATCGAGACGGAGGTGCTGCATCGCCTCGAGCGTCACATAGACCACGCCGCGGCCCGTGGCGTCCTCGCGTCCCAGGCTCCCGCCGATGGACAGCGGCTTGCCGGTCACCACACCAGGTGACGCGAATCCCACCTGTGTGCTGTAGGTATCCATGATCCAGGCCATGACCTGGGCGTCGGTCCCCACGTCGGGCGCCGACACATCCTTGTCCGGTCCGATGAACGGCAGGATCTCGGCGGCGTAGCGCCGGGTCAGCCGTTCCAACTCGGCGCGCGAGAGCTGCTTCGGATTCACCCGCACGCCGCCCTTGGCGCCGCCGTAGGGCAGGCCGGCCAGCGCGCATTTCCAGGTCATCCACATAGCCAGCGCGGCCACTTCACCCAGGTTCACCTCGGGGTGGTAGCGAAGACCGCCCTTCGACGGCCCGCGCGAGGAATCATGAATCACACGATAGCCGGTGAAGACTTCCACACGCCCATCGTCCATTCGGACCGGCACGCTGACGATCAGCGACCGGTGCGGCAGCTTCAATCGTTGCCGGAGGTTCGGGTCGAGCCGCATCAATTCCGCCGCGCGATCGAACTGCGCCACGGCCAGCCGGAAGGTGTGGTTGTCCATCTCCTGCGGGAGGGCGTGAGTCATCCCTGACCCTCCGTCCATTCCAGCCCGAACACGTCCGCGAACCGGTCCGCGACACACCGGCGGACCTCAATCGGATCGACAGGGCCTGCGATCAGTTCCGCCATCGAGGTCACACGACAATCGGCAAGGCCGCAGGGAACGATCCAGGAAAACGGCCGGAGATCCACCGTGACGTTCAGCGCAAACCCGTGCATCGTGATCCCGCGTTCGATGCGCGTCCCGACCGCCGCTATTTTCGCCGCCTGGCTCCCGCCCACCCAGACCCCGGGCAGTTTTTCCTTGCGCCGGCCGGTAATGTCCCATCGGGCCAGCGTGCGGATGATGACTTCTTCCAGGCTTCGCACATAGGCCCTGGGACCATCGCAAAACCGGTTGAGCTTGAGAATGGGGTATCCAACGAGCTGCCCCGGGCCATGATAGGTCACCGAGCCCCCCCGCTCGACGCGAACGATCGGAACGCCGGCCACGTGCGTGGCTGATTCATTGCCGCCCCAATGTTCCGCACGGGCTGTCCGGCCGGCTGTGAAGACCGGCTCGTGCTCCAGCAGGAGCAGCGTGTCCGGACAGCGGGCAGCCAGACGGTCCTCGAGCAGCCGGCGCTGGAGCGCCCATGCGGTCCCATAGTCCAGAGGTCCGGGCTGAATCAAGGCGCCCGACATGGACGCCCCGGTCTCGAGCAGGGGCTCCGGGATCACCCCCCTCACCGATTCACCTGGGGGGGACGGGGCAACGCAAGCGACAGCTTTCCTTTTTTCCCGAACACCGTCAATTGCGCGGGAGCCCTGTCGTTCGGACTCAGATAGGCGTGCCAGAAGTCTCCCATATTATAGACCTCGATATTGTCGACGGCAGTAATCACGTCGCCGCTCTGCATGCCCAGCCGCGCCAAATGTTTGCCCGGATCGAGCTGCGCGGCGAGCACCCCGCGATCAATCTCCAGATTGAAGCTGGCCACCACGCTCGGGGTGACGGTGATCGGGACAAACCCGAGATCCGGACGCAGGACCATCCCCCGCTCGAGCATGGCCTGTACGTAGGGGGCGGCCGCATCGATGGAAATGGCATAACTGATGGCCTGCGCGGACGGCGCGACCGCCGTGTTGATCCCGACCACGCGACCCGACAGGTCCACGAGCGGCCCGCCGCTGTTTCCCGGATTGATCGCCGCGTCCGTCTGGATGAGATCGTAGAGAGTTTCGCCGTTGGGCGCGAGAATCGAACGGTCCGTGGCGCTGACCACGCCGACCGTCACCGTCGAGCCGCCTTTGAGCGCGAAGGGGTTGCCGATCGCCACCACGGTGTCGCCGATCTGGAGCGAGGCGGACCGGCCGAACGGTGCGGGCACCAGATCGGATGCCGAAATCTTCACGAGCGCCAGATCAAGGAGAAAATCCCGTGCCACGACGCGGCCCGGCGTCAGCCGCCCGCTCGGCAACCCGACCACGAGGCTCTTGACCCCTTCGACGAGGTGGTTGTTTGTGAGGATGTAGCCCTTGTCATCGATAATCAATCCCGAGCCGGATCCCGACAGCGGCCCGTGCTGGGCCGGGCCCGGCGGAATGCCGCGCGAGAGGATCGTCACGACGGACGGCCTGACCGCCGCCACCACCGCGGGGATGGACCAGTCTTTTGATTTTTCGGGCGGAGGGCCGTGCTGGGCACGGACGCCCGCCGCAGGAAAGCCGGCGAGCCATGCGAAGATCGCGGCCCCGATCACGAATGCCGTCCGCCGACTGCCCTGCACCATGCGGATCTCCTCCAACTGGCGGCGCGCATTCTCTCATAAATCCACCGACGGAGGAAGGGACTTCCAGGCCCCAAACAAAACGGGCGAGGCCAAGGCCTCGCCCGTTTGCATCGCCGTACGGCGTGATTACTTAATCGACGCGAACATCTGCCGGATCTCCGGCGTCTTGAGCTTCTTGAGCGCCTTGGCCTCGATCTGCCGGATCCGCTCGCGCGTCACGGACAGTTGCTGGCCGACCTGCTCGAGCGTGAAGGGCTCGTCCTGCCCGATCCCGAACCGCATCCGGATCACGAGCTGCTCGCGCGGCGTCAGGGTGGACAGGATCCGGTCCATTTCGCGCGTCTGCTCGATCCGGTTGATGTGCGAATCCGGCGGCAGCGCCTGGCCGTCCGCGATCAAATCGCCCAACTGCGTATCGCCGTCGCCCACGGGATTATCCAGCGAAACGGGTTCCTGGAACGGCTGCATCGTCTCCTGAATCTTCTCCGGTCGCAGGCGGAGCGCGGCGCTGATCTCGCCGAGCCTCGGCTCGCGCCCTAGGCGCTGAACCAGGCGACGCGATGTCCGGAGAATGCGGTTCGAGGCCTCGGTCAGGTGGACGGGGAGACGGATGGTCCGTGACTGGTCGGCCAGCGCGCGCGTGATGCCCTGACGAATCCACCAGGTCGCGTAGGTGCTGAACTTGAAGCCCTTGCGGTACTGAAACCGCTCGGTCGCCTTCATCAACCCGATATTGCCTTCCTGCACCAGATCCAGCAGTCCCAATCCACGTCCGTTGTAGTGCTTGGCGATGTCCACGACCAACCGCAAGTTATACCGCACCATCTCGTCCTTGGCGCGTTCAAATTCCACGCGCGCCTCCCGGATCTGCCGCCGGCAGCGGCTCAGGTGCTTCACCCGCTGAGCGGCAGTCTTGCCCGGCCCGCGCGCTTCCTGCAGTACCGCGAGCAGCGCCACGTCCGCCCTCTCCATGGCCGTCGCCGAAAGGCCGCTCAGCCCGCGCACCTGGTGCAGCTCGTGCATCGCCTCCCGGAGCTTGTCCGTCTTGCGCATGCGCGCGGCGAGCGCGGTCACTTCACGAAGGGCGGCACGAATGGCATGATCGCTTTTATCAATCCGTTTCGCGAGCGTGACTTCTTGCTCGCGGTTCAGCAGCGGCCGCTCGCCGAACGAGCGGAAGTAGATGGATTCCAGCTCGAAGGGCCCGGCCGACGCCCGTTCGGCGGGCTTTGCTCGGCGCTTCTCCTCCGGCGCATCTTCCTTCTCAGCCTCAGCCGATGCGCCGGCACCGCGCTCGATACGGTCGAGCAGATCGCCGGCCTGCGGATCGTCTTCTTCCACAGCCAGCCCTCTCGACGCTTCTGTTTCCGCTGAATATTCCTTCTTCATGGCGTACCCCCCCGGCCTTAGGGACCTCCTGACGCCTCTCTTCCAACCTTCGTTTTCCTCAATAGCCTCTGTATAGCCTGTTAGAGCCTTGCCCTGCCCGAAAGATTCGCTCATTTTAAATCTGTCGCAAGTCGTTGTTTTCTTTTAGTTTATGTCTTCCTGGCGTTCAACAACGTACTAGTATGTACACCTCCGGCATCGATTCGGATGAGTAAAGTCCAAGGTAAGGCCTGTGGGAAGGAAATCAAGGGCGGACAAAGAAAAACTTTATCCGAACCCCTTGATCGACAAAGAGATGTTTGACGTGTGAGGGACTATTCCTTCTTCTCGAAGTACTTCATGAGCGATGAGAGCACATCGATGGGAACGGGGAAAATCGTGGTGGAGTTTTTCTCGGCGGAAATCTCAACCAGGGTTTGCAGATAGCGCAGTTGCAACGCCGCCGGATTCTGGCTGATAACGGCAGCCGCATCGGACAGCTTCTGCGCGGCCTGGAATTCGCCCTCGGCATGGATGATCTTCGCGCGCCGTTCGCGTTCGGCTTCCGCCTGCTTGGCAATGGCCCGCTGCATTTCCTGCGGCAGGTCCACGTTCTTGACGGCGACCTCCGAGACCTTCACGCCCCAGGGCTCCGTCTGCTGGTCAATGATGCGCTGCAGCTCGGCATTGATTTCATCGCGCTTCGCCAGCAGATCATCAAGCTGGCTCTGGCCGAGCACGCTGCGGAGCGTTGTCTGCGCGATCTGCGAGGTCGAGTAGAGGTAGTCCTGCACGGCGAGCACGGCCTTCTGCGGGTCCACGATGCGCAGGAAGACCACCGCGTTGACTTTCACCGTGACGTTGTCGCGGGTGATCACGTCCTGCGGCGGCACATCCATGGTGATGACCTGGAGGTTCACCCGCACCATCTGCTGGAGGACGGGCACCACGATCCGGATCCCGGGTCCCTTGACCGTTTGGTATTTTCCGAGAAAGAAGACGACGAGGCGCTCGTACTCCATGACCCGCTTGAACGCGTAAAAGATAATAAACCCGACGATGATAAACGGTAACAGGAATTGCATGGCTGACTCCTTCGTGCTAGCTCATTTGGGACGCGGGGACACGGTGAGCGTCAAGCCGTCCACGGACCTGACCTCCGCTTCCTCTCCCTTTTGGATGGGCGACTCGCTGATCGCCTCCCACAATTCACCGCGCACAAACACCTGGCCGCGAGGAGCCACGTCGCTCCTGGCCAGCGCGATGGCGCCCACCATGCCTTCGACGCCCGTCACAGGGGCCTGTCGAAACGTCCTCGCAGCCATCCACGCCATCCCGAAGAGGATCGCGCCCGCCGTAATGACCGTCGGCAGCAAGAACCAGAGGGACACTTGCATGAAGGGTGCATCGGACTTCACGAGCAACAGCCCTCCCAGCGTCATCGCGGCCATGCCGCCGAGCGTCAACAGCCCGTAGCTCGTGACCTGGATTTCCAACACAAAGAATATGACGCCGAGCACGATCAACAGCACGCCGGCGTAGTTGATCGGAAGGGATTGCAGCGAATAGAAGGCCAGAATCAGGCTGATCGCCCCGACGATGCCGGGCAGGATCGCCCCGGGGTTGTACAGTTCGGCCAGGATGCCGATGGTGCCGATCGTCATCAGCAGCATGGCGATGTTGGGATCGCTCAGGACCTTGAGCGCTTCCAGCCGCCAGCCCATCGGGAACGCGCGCGTCTCGACCTCCTTGGTTTGCAGCGTGACGGACCCGCTCGCGAGCGTCACGGTCCGACCGTCGAGTTTGGCCAGCAGCGCCGGGACATCCTCGACGACGACGTCAATGATCTTGAGGTCCAGCGCTTCCTTTTCAGTCACCGACACGCTCTTGCGCACGGCGTCTTCCGCCCATTTCACGTTGCGGCCGCGCTGCTCGGCGATGGACTTGATATAGGCCACGGAATCGTTCTCGACCTTCTCCTTCATCGTCTTGTCCATCTCGCCGCCGCCCATCGCCACCGGATGCGCCGCGCCGATGTTGGTGCCCGGCGCCATGGCTGCGACATGCGCCGCCATCGTGATGAAGACTCCGGCCGATGCGGCACGGCCGCCCGAAGGCGAGACGTAGACTACCACCGGAAGCGGGGCATTCGTCATGTCCTTGATAATCAGCCGCATGGAAGTGTCGAGGCCGCCCGGCGTATCCAGCTTCACGATCAGGGCCTGCGCATGGCCGGACTCCGCAAAGGCCAGCGCATCGTGCAGGTATTCCGCCACCACCGGGTTGATGACGCCTTCATAGGTCGCCACCACGACATGGGATCCGGCACCCGAGGCGGACGAGAGCCACAGGGCGCCCATGCTCACCAGGGGCCCGATCAGCAGGCTGCCAACGAGAAACAGGCGACAGGGGAGGCGGTACATGGGCGACTCCTTAGCCCGCATAATTCATGAGCGCTTCTGCTGCAATCGCGGATTCGCGGCTGCGACAAGCCGGCATGCAGCTTGTACGGCATGCCGGCGGACGGGCTCGCCATTCAGTCGGTCAACATACTGTTTCAAGTATGCCTCCCTCCTTCATGGCTCCGCGCGTCCGTCTCGCCAGACGACTCCGCAATTTCGCGACGAACCGTCATGAACAATGCAGGCTCGGGCTTCCATTCGCCCGGAACGGCAGAGCGACGCTCGTCGAAAGTCCCAGTCGATCATACGGCCCGGTCGGAGAGGTGTCAAGGAACGGAAGTACGGGAAAACGCGCAAGTTGCAAAGGCGTCAACGGGCATCTAGAATGGCCGAATCATGTCGAATTTGAAGAACGGCGAGCGCATTCATCTCGTGGACAAGAAGGGGCGGCAATACGCCCTCACGTTGAAGGCCGGCGAAACGTTCCAATACAGCGGCCAGACCATCGCGCACGACGATCTGATCGGCAAGGCCGACGGCTCGCTCGTCACCCTGTCGCGCGGCAAGCGCATGCTGTCACTGCGGCCGACCCTCAGCGAATACGTGCTCAAAATGCCGCGCGGCGCCCAGGTGATCTATCCCAAGGATCTGGCGATGATCACGATCTGGGCCGACATCTACCCCGGCGCGCGGGTGTTCGAGTCGGGCACCGGCTCGGGCGCCCTGACGATGGCGCTGCTGCGCGCGGTCGGCGAGCGGGGTTCGGTTGTCAGCTACGAAGCGCGCGAAGACTTCGCCCGCACCGCCATGACGAACATCGAGCGGTACCTCGGCCCCGGCGTCAACCTGACCGTGCGGAAGCGCGACACCTACGAGGGCATCGATCCGGCTGACGCCCCGTTCGACCGCGTCGTCCTGGACCTGCCGGAGCCCTGGCGCGTCGTGCCGCATGCCGTGAACGCCCTGCGGTCCGGCGGGCTCTATCTCAGTTTTGTGCCGACGGTGCCGCAAGTCATGCAGACCGTCGAGGCCCTGGAGCGCGCAGCCGTGTTCGGCCTGATCCAGACCTTCGAAACCTTGCTGCGCACGTGGAACATCCAGGGCCGGAGCGTGCGGCCCGATCACCGGATGGTCGCCCATTCCGGTTTCATCACCGTCGCGCGCAAAGTCGAGCCGGGCCTGTGGGCCGCCGGGCAAGCGGCCGCGCCATCGGACCCGGACGATGAAGCGGAGGAGACCGATAACGAGGAGCCTGCCGCATGAAACGCCTCGACGGCAAAGTGGCGCTCATCACGGGCGGCGGTACGGGCATCGGCGAGGCCTGCGCACGGATCTTTGCGCAGGAAGGCGCGGCGATTGTGATCACCGGCCGCCGGAAAGACCTCCTCGAAGCCATCGTGGAGGACATCGAGAAGGCCAAGGGGCGGGCCCTGGCCGTCGCCGGGTCGGTGACCGACGAGGCCCATGTCCAGGCGGCCGTGGCGCAGGCCTCGCGGATCTACGGCAGGCTCGATATCCTGGTCAACAACGCCGGCGTCGGCGCGTTCGGCAAATTGCTGCATGAAACGGACGAGGCGACCTGGAACGAGATGCTGTCGATTAATCTGACGGGAACCTACCGGATGATCAAGGCCGCGGTGCCGGAGATGATCAAGGCCGGAGGCGGCTCGATCGTGAACGTCTCGTCCATCGCCTCGCTGGTCGGCATTCCGATGACCGCGGCCTACAGCGCTTCGAAAGGCGGGATGGACGCCTTGACCCGCTGCGTGGCCATGGACTACGCGCAACAGAAGATCCGGTGCAACTCGGTCTGTCCGGGCCTGGTGGACACGCCGATGGCGTCGGGATTGATCGAGAACAAGGATGCGCTGGCGCAGGTCATGACCGCCTATCCGCTCGGCCGTCCTGGCACGCCGGAGGAGGTCGCCAAGTTGATCCTGTATCTGGCGTCCGATGAATCGGCCTGGATGACCGGCTCGGTGATTCCAATCGATGGCGGCATGACGGCACACTAGGGGCATGGACGTGGCGGGCGCGAAGAAAAGGCTCCCTGGCTGACTCGTCGTGCTCGCGCAACGCGCGTGGGAAGGAGCGAGGTGGCGGCTTGGTCTCCTCCTGTGCTCGCAGAGGCCGCACACACAGACGGTGCTCCCTCGATGCGCGCAGTTGGAGCAGACCAAGCCGCACTCGCAGAAATGGGTTGGAAAGAAAAGGCAAAGAAGGCCCTCGCCACGGGAACAGCACGCGTCTTGGCGCGTGCGGGGTGGGCGGGTGAAAAAGAGCGCGCAGTTAAAGGGAGACCGGGTCGCGCTCGCAAGAATGAGAAGAGAAAGAGCGCGCGATTGCGAGTCAGCCACGTCGCCCCTAGTAAAAAGAGTGAGGGCGGGGACAGACCGCCGATAGGTCTGTCCCCGCTCGGAGTGAAGCGCTTGGTCGAAGGGGGAGAACTGATCATGAAACACATTGGAGTGACTCTCGCGGTGATCGCGCTTGTGGCATGTGTTGCGGTCGGCAGCGCGCCCGTGCTCGCGCAGAATATCGTGGACTTTCCGGGGACCGTACTCAAAATCGACGGCGTGGCCGGCAAGCTGACGGTGAAGAAGGAGGGGACGCGGTTCACCTTCGTCGTCGACGGCCGGACCAGGTACGTCGGCGTCAAGGCGCTCAAAGAGATCAAGGCGGGAGACACGGTCACGGTCAGCTACATCGCCATGGGCGGCCAGTACGTGGCGCAGAAGATTGCGAAGAAATAGATGGAGATCAACGCCCACACCCAGCTCTGCGGCCTGCTCGGCAACCCGGTCGAACATTCCCTTTCGCCCGCCATTCACAACGCCGCCTTCGAGAAGCTGGGACTGAATTTCGTCTACCTGGCCTTCAAGGTCGAGGACCTGCCCGGCGCCGTCAAGGGACTCCGTGCGCTCGGAAACCTGCGCGGCTTCAGCGTGACGATCCCGCACAAGGTCGCGGTTATCCCCCTGCTGGATGAAGTCGAGCAGACGGCCAAGAACATCGGCGCCGTCAACACCATCGTGATCGAGAATGGGCGGCTGATCGGCTCCAATACCGATGCCTCCGGCGCGTTGCGGGCACTCACGGAGGCGGGCGTGGCGCTCCGGGGAGAGAAAGTCCTGATGCTGGGATCGGGCGGGGCGGCCAGGGCCATCGCCTTTGCGCTGGCCGCCGGCACTGGGATCGCCAAACTCACGCTCCTCGGCGTCGACGAGAAGGAACGGACCGGGCTGGCGAAGGATCTCAAGGCCAAGACCCCGCTGCAGCTCGCCGACGGCGCGATCACCGACGATGCCATGCGGCGCGCGATCGAGGAGTCGAAAGTGCTCCTGCACTGCACGCCGCTGGGCATGCACCCAAACGTACGCGAGAGCTGCGTGCCGGCCACATTGCTGAAGCCACACCTCACCGTCATGGACATTGTCTACAACCCGCTCGACACCAAGCTGCTTGTCGACGCCAAGGCCGCCGGATGCAGGACGATCCGCGGCATTGACATGTTCCTCAATCAGGCGGTCGGGCAGTTCGAACTCTGGACCAAACAGAAAGCGCCGGCCGATGTGATGCGGCAGGTGCTGGAATCCCGTTTTTCATGAACATCGTTCTGATCGGGTATCGGGGAACCGGCAAGAGCAGTGTCGGCAAACTGCTCGCCGAGCGATCCGGCCGCACGCTCATGTCCACGGATGCCGAGGTGGTCCGTCGAGCCGGGCAATCCATTCCGGATATCGTCAAACAGCACGGCTGGGACCGTTTTCGAGACCTGGAGACGGAAGTCTGCCGCGACCTCGCCGGCAAGGATCAGCTGATTGTCGATACGGGCGGTGGAGCCATCTTGCGGAAGGAAAACGTGGATCAGCTGAAGGCCAAGGGAATCCTCTTCTGGCTCACTGCCGAGGTGCCGACCATCAGCCGGCGCATCGGCGCGGACATCCAGCGGCCGTCCCTGACCGGCGCCAAGTCCTTCGTCGAGGAAATCGAGGACGTCCTGCGCGAGCGCACGCCGAAATATCAGGCCGCCGCCGACCATGTGATCGCAACGGACAGCAAGTCCGTTGCCGAGATCGCTGACGCCATTCAGGAGAACCTGAAGGCATCGAAGTGTTGATCGGAATTGGGCCCTGTGCTACGCTTTTTTCCGCAAGCCATCGCTGTGGGACCGACGATGGGGCGCCGAACGGATGGTCCCGCGTGATGTTGTCCTGCGGGAGAACGTAGGCTGAGTTCACGGTCGAGTGCCGACGTTGAGTCCGTATCGACCGTCGCGAGTCCTCTCTTCCCCTCCGTTCCCTCGATCCAGGGCAAGATCCACAGCCATGTAGGAGGTCCGCCGTGGGAACCAAACTTTATGTGGGCAGTCTTCCCTATTCGACAACGGAACAGGAACTCAGCCAGTTGTTCGCGGCACACGGCACGGTGCAGTCCGCCAAGGTCATCACGGACCGGTTTACGGGGCAGTCGCGCGGATTCGGGTTCGTCGAAATGTCCACGGAAGAGGAAGCCAAGAAAGCAATCGATGCGCTGAACGGATCGGCCATGGGAGAACGTACGCTCGTCGTCAACGAGGCCCGTCCCCAGGAGAAACGTCCCTTCGGCGGAGGCGGCGGGGGAGGAGGGGGCGATCGGGGCCGCTGGTAACGCCCCGGAGAAGTTCTCTGCAATCCTATCGCAAGAGGCTGCCCTGCGGCCCCGCCTGTATGCCACGTTTCCCTCAAGCCGTCGGCTGTTTACCGGTCAGTGAAATCGACCCCGGCGGAGAAACATCGCACGTGCGTCTTCTTCTCTAACGCCTCGCCTTGACAAGCCTCGATCACGACAGGCATCAATACAACGTCGTGCGCCCGTAGCTCAATGGATAGAGCATCGGACTTCGGATCCGAGGGTTGGGGGTTCAAGTCCCTCCGGGCGCACCACCCCGCGCTTGCGAGGTCGCGCGCCATCGAATTGTTCCTGGCGCGAGAGGAGAACACCTCAAGTAAGTATTCACTCCGTGCGAGCCGGCGGCTCATCGGGCGGAACCCCTCCCGATAATCGCCGCCGGAGAAAACCTTTAGTTTAATCTTGGCTTCGATCAGTCGCGCTTGCGAGGTTGAGCACCCTTAAGAATATGAGGGTGCTCGAGTAGACACAACTAGTGATCTTCTTCGAGATGCGGCATTTTGTCGTACCGCCGACTCAGTATCGCTTTATCGTGATGATGTCGGCGGAGAAAACCCTTTAATGTTTTTCCCACCGGTCGACTCAGATTCCCACTTTGTATGAACCGTCGACTCCTAACCAAAGTAACTAGTTCCCGCGACATTTCCAGATTGGTTGAGCAAGAGAAATGTCTTGATTTGCTCACGTCTCTTTCATTCTAATACCGACGCCCGTTCATTCCAGTTCATTATTTCTGGTGCCTACTCATACGGCCTGTTATCTCTCATCACCCTTTCACCAGGAGGCCGAAATGAAGTACGCCGTTCGCGTCAAAGCAAGTGTTGCCACGCTCGTGGCCATAGTCATGGCCACTCCGTTCGTCTTCGCGGCCGACCTGTCGCAAGATCAGGTGGCCCGGTATATCCTGGCCACGGCCAAAGCCTTTCGCTCGGTGTACGGAAGAGACATCGTAGAAGAGGCGAAACGGGGAGGGGTGAAACCGGCTGAAAACTGGAAGGAAGACAAGCACGCGATCATGTTGCCGGCGCAATTCATCAAGGCTGCCGGGGCAGAAATCAAAGATTTCGAACTCAGCTTGATCGGGCTTACGCCGATCTATAAGTCGAACCTCCCCAGGACCAAGGCGGAGGCCGATGCCTTGAAAAAACTCGCCGCTCAACCGGATCTGAAAGTCATCACGTTTGCTGACGGGGATCAATTCAAAGGGCTATCGGCCGATTTCGCGATCGCTCAAGGCTGTGCCGATTGCCACAACACCCATCCGAGCAGCCCGAAAAAAGACTTCAAGAAGGGCGATCTGATGGGGGCGGTGGTGGTGCGGCTGCATAACTAACGTCTGGGTCGTGAACGCGCCACGGGCCGGAGGGGATGGCTCCTCCGGCCCGTGGCGTCTCAGGAGCTCGACGCGGTACTCGTTCGGGCGTGGCGAGCAGGGGGCCGTCTCACGGTCCGAAGCGCATCCCGAAGAGGACCGAGACACTGGTGGTGTCCCGCTGCAGCGACGGAGACATGTTGATATCGTGCAGGTTGACCATGATGGTATTCGAGAACGCAAGCCTCGGCGTGGCCTGATATTCGAACGACACGCCGAGCGGGATGTAGTGGCTGGTGTCATTGCGGTTGACGGTTCTGCTACTCAGATCAGCATGGATGAAGCCGATGCCGGCGAAGGGTACGATGTTAAAACGATCGGTCGCATGGAAGTGATACCGGAACGCGCCGGCAAAGGCATACTGCTTGAGATCGCCGGACGGCACCCACTGGAACATCGGCCCGATCGAAAATTCCTTCGCCACGTAGTAGTCGGCCTGGAAGTTCAGCGCAAAGACCGTATTATTCGTCGTCCCGGCGATGAATCCCACGTCGGTGCCGAATCCCCAGCCACTGTCCTGCGCCTGCGCGGATTCAAGTCCGCCGCCCACGCACACCAGCGCCAGCACCAGCGCGCCAAGAACGGCACGATTGTTTTTTCTCTTCATCTCCACAACCTCCTCGCGTCCTGAGACCACATGTAGGCGACTGTACCACACGATGTACGGACCGACAAGGCGCGCCGGGAGCGTTCTCGCGGTTGTCCGGCCCGGCCGGTTGCGATATGCTGCGCCCGCTGGAAGCAGGTTGAGGTTCAGGCTGAGGTTAAGAATGCACGACTGGAATTCAGCCTCGACCTCAACCTTGACCTGAACCTTCTTGGAGCCCGAAGATGTCGCGCTTGTCGCCAGCCGACGCCGCACAGAATCTGTACGCGATGATCTCCCGCGCGCTTTCCGGGGCCGCGCTGGAGGACTACGGTCTGTCTGTCTCGCGCGAGCAGGGCGATCAACTTCTGCGCGAGCTGCTGTCGCTCTGCCTCTTCTGGGCCTGGTCGGCGCTCGACTCCAGGCTGTCCGACAAGGATCGCGACCGTGTCTGGACCCCGTTCATGCAGCGTCTGCATGACGGCTGGTCACCGGAGCTGGGGCTTCCACCGGACAATCTCGCCCATTACGAGACCGAACTGGCGCAACGGTGGCGCCTGTACGAAAGCCTGACGCGCGAGGGGGCCGCCCCTGCCGCGGTGGCAGCCGAAGCGGCCGGAGTCATGGAAGCGGACTCGCTGATCGAGCCGGAGGATCGCCCGAAGCTGCTGGCGCTGCTGGTTGATCTGGTGCCGGCGGACGAACTGGGCGAAGCGGTCGAGGAACTGGAATTGATCGACTGAATTGCTCCCGGCTTACAAGTAGCGGTGGCTGGTCACATCGCCTGCCTGATCAAATTCGTAGAACAATGGCGCGCCGGTGGGGATGTTGAGCTCCAGGACCGCTTCCTTGGAGAGCTGGTCCAACTGCATCACCAGCGCACGCAAACTGTTGCCGTGGGCGGCGATGAGGATGTTCTTCCCGGCAAGAATCTGAGGCCGGATGTGTTGCTCATAGTAGGGCAGCACTCGGTCGGCCGTATCCTTCAAGCTTTCACCCCCGGGCGGCCGGACGTCAAAGCTGCGCCGCCAGATTTTTACTTGATGCTCGCCGTATTTCTTCGCCGTCTCGGCCTTGTTCAATCCCTGCAACTCGCCGTACAGGCGCTCGTTGAGCGCCTTGTCCTTTTCAATCGGAATGCCGGTTTGCCCGATCACTTCCAGCACGATTGTCAGCGTGTCGATGGCGCGTTTCAATACGGAGGTGTAGGCCCGATCGAACGTGATGCCGGCCAGCTTCCGGCCGGCAGCCCTGGCTTCCTGCTCCCCCTTGGGCGAAAGCGGCACGTCCACCCAGCCGGTGAACCGGTTTTCCAGATTCCACTGGGATTCGCCATGCCGCAACAGCACTAACTTTGCCATAGGTGATGCCGCCATTGGCTCAAAGTCATCACGTCCGAAAGTCTTAAAGTCTCCAATTGAGACTTGATGACGTTACGACTTTCAGACTTTTCGACTCCGTTGTGACCGGCCAAGGATACGCAACCACCGGAGCGGTTGCAATGATGCCTCGTCACAACGCCCGGCGTTCCGACGACTGGGGCGTCCGGGAGGGAGGAAACTTGCCCCCATCCAGGGGACCCTCCTGGATCATCTTGAACGTGGCCGCGAAGAAAAGCGCGTAGAGCACCAGCCCGACGCCGATGACATAGGGCTGCACCCCGCCGGTCTCCTGGATCGCCTGCTCCTGCGCCTCGCGGCTCAGCCAGGGCTTTTTCTTGATTTCCCCCACCTCTTCCCGCACATGCCAATAGTAGACATAGTTGGCGCTCACGCCCGCCATGATGCTCCACACGAGGCCGGCCATGAGATCGTTGGTCAGAAACGTCGAGACGGCCGGCCCCACGGCATACACGAAGGCGTAGAGATACATCTTGCGGTAGAGGAACCAGAGAAAGGGGATGAAGAGGAACGCCGGCCAGTGCCACGTCAGGTTATAGCGCGGCCCGCCGGTGAAGGTGAACTTCTTGAATTGCTCCAGATAGCGGCCGGCGTTCGGGCCGATGAAGGCGCGCCAGAGTTCGTCCTCGGTCAACAAGGACGCGTCTTCCGCCGCCGGGAACGAGGCCCCGCACTGCCCGCAAAAATGGGCGTCGTCGGGATTCTGGCTTTCGCATTTCGGGCAGGGCTTCATGCGTTGGTCTTATAACATTCCGGCAGAGCTTGCTCAAGGCCCGAAGCGCGAATTTCCTCAATGCTGACCGATAGATAGGTCATTCCGTTCTGTTGCGTTCATGCCGACGATGTGTTACGTTTTGAAAATTCATTCGGGGCTGGGAGCGCCATGCCGACAGAAGAGTTGAAACAGGACGCCGACCGGTACTTGATGAACACCTACGCGCGCACGCCGATCTCGATCGTGCGCGGGCGGGGCAGCCGGGTCTACGATCTGGAAGGGCGGGAGTACCTGGATTTCGTCGCGGGCATCGCGGTGAACGTCCTTGGGCACGGCCATCCGGATCTCGTTGCGGCGATCCAGAAACAGGCCCAGCATCTGCTGCACGCCTCCAATCTCTACTACACCGAGCCGCAGACGAAACTGGCGAAGATGCTGGTCGAGCATTCGTTCGCCAGGAAGGTCTTTTTCTGCAACAGCGGCGCGGAGGCGAACGAGGCCGCCATCAAGCTGGCCCGGCGCTACGCGCACCAGAAATACGGGGCTGAGCGCTACGAGATCATCACCATGCTCCAGTCATTCCACGGCCGGACCATGGCCACGCTGACCGCCACCGGCCAGGAAAAGGTACAGAAAGGCTTCGAACCGCTCGTGCCAGGCTTCATCCACGTACCGTTCAATAATCTGTCGGCCGTCGAGCAGGCCGTCAGCGACAAAACGGCCGCCATCATGGTCGAGCCGGTCCAGGGCGAAGGCGGTGTGCGCGTCGCGGACAAGTCCTATCTCAAGGGACTTCACGACTTCTGCCGACAGAGGGATATCCTCTTGATCTTCGACGAAGTGCAGACCGGCATGGGACGGACCGGCACCCTCTTCGCCTACGAGCAGTTCGGCGTCGCGCCGGACATCATGACGCTCGGCAAGGGACTCGGAGGCGGACTGCCCATCGGCGCCTGTCTGGCCACCGAGACCGCAGCGGCCGCGTTCGAGCCGGGCACCCATGCGTCCACCTTCGGCGGGAACCCCGTCTGCTGCGCCGCGGGACTGGCCGTCCTGCGCACGTTGCTCGAGGGGCGGGTGCTGGAGCACGGGCGGCGCATGGGCGACTATCTGGCCCACGGCCTCCAGGACATGAAAGACCGCCTGCCGATGGTGAAAGAAGCACGGGGGCTCGGCCTGCTCCAAGGTCTGGAATTGACGGTGGACGGGAAACCCATCGTGACCGACTGCCTGGCGCGCGGCCTCCTGATCAACTGCACGGCGGACCGGGTGCTGCGTTTCGTGCCGCCGCTGATCATCGCGCAGACCGACATCGACCGCCTGCTGGATCTGCTGAATCAAGTCCTCGGCAAACGGATCTGAAGGAGACGGGATGGCTCGTCGGCCCCGACAGGAGTCTCGTCGCTCCGCTTCGCAGGGTTTCGGCAAAGACCTGCTGACGATCAGCGCGGTTCCGAGCCAGGCGATCGCGCGCCTGCTGGAATCAGCGCGGACATTGAAGGCGCGGCGGCGCAAGGGCGTCCGCTATCAGCCGCTGGACGGCATGACGCTGGGGTTGCTGTTCGAGAAGCCCTCGACGCGAACGCGCGTCTCGTTCGAAACCGGCATGTACCAGCTCGGCGGGAAAACGACGTTCCTGTCGCTGGGCGACATCCAATTGTCGCGCGGTGAAACGATCGCCGACACCGCCGCCGTGCTCTCGCGCTACCTCGATGCGCTGGTCGTACGGACATTCGACCAGTCGATCGTCGAGGACTGGGCGCGCCACGCAACCGTCCCGGTGATCAACGGCCTGACGGACCTGTGCCATCCCTGCCAGGCCCTCTCGGACCTGCTGACGATTCAGGAACAGAAGGGCCGGCTCAAGGGTGTGAAGCTCGCCTATGTCGGCGACGGTAACAACGTGGCAAACTCGCTGATCGAAGCGGCCGCCAAGACGGGGATGACCATCAGCCTGGGCTGTCCGAACGATCACCGGCCCGATGAGGGCGTGCTGGCGCGGGCCCGCGAGGATGCGGCCCACACCGGCGCGACGATCGAGCTGACGGACCAGCCCCAGGTGGCGGTCAAGGACGCCGACGTCCTGTACACGGATGTCTGGGTCAGCATGGGACACGAGCGCGAACAGGACCATCTGTTGAAAGCTCTGATGCCCTATCAGTTGAACGAGCGGCTGCTCAGGAGCGCGAAGCCGGACGCGATCGTCATGCATTGCCTGCCGGCGCACCGCGGGCAGGAGATCACCGGCGGCGTGCTCGACGGCCCGCAATCCGTGATCCTGGACCAGGCGGAGAACCGGCTGCACATGCAGAAAGCAATTCTCGTGGAATTGCTTTCCAGGTACGGGGCACGAGGCAATAGGCGATAGGCAATGGGCGAAAGGTTTTCGATATGAGGTCCTCGATATCCTGATCATCCGACCCATCGCCTATAGCCCATTGCCCATAGCCTCGTTTGATGTGTAAGGAGATGCGATGAAACGTCAGAAGATCAACAAGGTCGTCTTGGCTTACTCGGGCGGTCTCGACACCTCGGTGATTCTGAAATGGCTGCTGGAGACCTACAACTGCCAGGTGGTCGCGTTCTGCGCCGACCTCGGCCAGGGCGAGGATCTGCAGGCCGTCAAGAAGAAGGCGATCGCCGTCGGGGCCTCGAAGGTCTACGTCGAAGACCTGCGCGAAACCTTCGTGAAGGACCACGTGTTCCCGATGCTGCGCGGCTGCGCCGTGTACGAGGGCACCTATCTGCTTGGGACGTCGATCGCCAGGCCTCTGATCGCCAAGCGGCAGATGGAAATCGCGGCCAAGGAAGGCGCGGAGGCGGTGTCCCACGGCTCCACCGGCAAGGGCAACGACCAGGTCCGGTTCGAGTTGACGTACCAGGCGCTCGATCCCACCGTCCGGATCATCGCGCCCTGGCGGGAATGGACCATGCGCTCGCGGCGCGAGCTGATCGAGTATGCCGAGAAGCACGGCATTCCGGTGACGGCGACGAAGGCCAAGCCCTACAGCACGGACCCGAACCTGTTCCACATCAGCTACGAGGGCGGGATTCTGGAGGATCCCTGGGTCGCGCCGCCGGACGAGATCTTCCAACTGACCGTGTCGCCGGAGAAGGCGCCGGACAAACCGCGCGAAGTGGAAATCCAGTACGAGCAGGGCAACCCGGTCGCCGTGAACGGCAGGAGAATGAGTCCGGCCATGCTGCTGGCCCATCTGAACCAACTCGGCGGGGAACACGGCATCGGGCGTGTGGATCTCGTCGAGAACCGTTATGTCGGCATGAAGTCGCGCGGCGTCTATGAAACGCCGGGCGGGACGATTTTGCACGTGGCCCATCGCGGCCTGGAGTCGCTGACGCTGGACCGCGAGGTGCTGCACCTGCGGGACTCGCTCATCCCGCGCTACGCGGAGCTGATCTACTACGGCTACTGGTATGCGCCGGAGCGTGAGATCCTACAGGTGGCGATTGACGAGGCGCAGAAGGACGTGACCGGCACGGTCCGCGTGAAGCTGTACAAGGGCAGTTGCACGGTGACGGGACGGAAATCGGACCGGTCGCTCTACCGGCTGGATATTGCCACGTTCGAGGAAGACGAAGTCTTCAGGCAGAAGGATGCCGAAGGGTTCATCCGGCTGAACGCGCTCCGGCTGGCGATTCGATCGCAGAGGCAGAAAAAGAAGTAGGGCTGTGACGATGGGGAAGAAAAAGAACACCTCGGCGGCCAAAACCGGCAAGGCCTGGTCCGGCCGGTTCCGGACGAAGACGCACCGGCTGATGGACACCTTCAGCTCGTCGCTGGCGTTCGACCGGCGGATGTACAAGCAGGACATCCAGGGGAGCATCGCCCACTCCAAGGGCCTGGAGCAGGCCGGCGTGCTCACGGCGCAGGACACGAAAGCCATCATCCGCGGCCTCGAGCAGATCCGCGCCGAGATCGAGAAGGACCGGTTCCCCTTCGCGCCGACGGACGAGGACATCCACATGGCGATCGAGCGGCGGCTGACGGAACTCATCGGGCCGGTCGGCGGCAAGTTGCATACGGGGCGGAGCCGGAACGACCAGGTGGCCCTCGACCTGCGCCTCTACCTGCGCGACGCGCTGGCCGCGCTCGTCAAGACGGCGCGCCAGTTTCAGCAAGCGCTGCTGGATCAGGCGCGCCGGAACCTGGACGTCGCCATGCCCGGCTACACGCACCTCCAGCGGGCGCAGCCGGTTCTCCTGTCGCATCACCTCCTGGCCTACGTCGAAATGACGGAGCGGGACAAGGGGCGGATGCGGGATCTCCTGGCGCGCCTGGACGAGATGCCGCTGGGATCGGGCGCGCTGGCCGGCACCAACTATCCGGTGGACCGCGCCTACGTGGCCCAGTTGCTCGGCTTTTCCGGCGTGACGCAGAACAGCCTGGACGCGGTGTCCGACCGGGACTTCGTCATCGAGGCGCTCTCAGCCCTGGCGATCCTGATCATGCACCTGTCGCGGCTGAGCGAAGAGTTGATCCTCTGGTCCTCGCAGGAATTCCGGTTCGTGGAACTGCCGGACGCCTTCTGCACGGGCAGCAGCATGATGCCACAGAAGAAAAATCCGGACGTGCCCGAACTGGTCCGCGGCAAGACCGGCCGCGTCTACGGCCATTTGATGGCGATGCTGACGACGCTCAAGGGCCTGCCGCTCACCTACAACCGGGATCTGCAGGAGGACAAGGAAGCGCTGTTCGACGCCCTCGACCAGGTGTCCGCCTCGCTGGAGATCCTCACGAAGGTGATGCAGGGGTTGACGGTGAACCGCGAGACGCTGGGGAAGGCTGCCGGCGCCGGCTACATTCTGGCGACGGAGCTCGCGGACTACCTGACCGGGAAGGGCGTGCCGTTTCGCGAGGCCCACGCCATTACCGGACGCCTCGTGCGCTGGTGCCTGGACCGGAAGAAGGACTTAAGAGACCTCACGCTCGCGGATATGCGGGGCATCTCGACCAAGTTCGAGAAGGATGCGCTGGACGTGCTGACGGTCGAGGGTGCCATCGAACGGCGTTCGCAGATCGGGGGCACGGCGCGCAAGCGCGTCGAGGCCCGCCTCAAGACGCTGGAAAAAGTGCTGGCATGAAGAGGTCATCGGTCAATGGTCAACGGTGACGGGAAGATCTTGGATTGGGCTTTCCTGCCATTGACCAATGACCAGTAACCCTTGATGCGTCCTTGCACGGAGAAAAGATGTTAAGCAGGCTCGCGGTCCTCGCAATATTGCTGGCGGGAACCCTCGCCGGCTGCGGCCGACCCGGATTTCCGGTCCCGCCGGACGATTACGGAATCGGGTTGCGGATGCAGCAGGAGCGGCAGAAAGAGGCGCAGGCCCGCAAGGAAGAGGACGCGCGCGCGGCCGCCAACCAGAACACCGAAGAGGGGATTGCGATACCGCCGGACGAGGTCACGCTGCCGGACATGCGGCCGGTGGGGGGACGATAGAAACGGAAGACGATGCACGATTTTGCCTATCGCAACGGCGAATTCTACTGCGAAGACGTGCCGCTGAGCTGGATTGCCAAGGAATTCGGGACGCCGTTCTACGTGTACAGTCACGCGACGCTGGTCCGCCACTTCCGTGCGCTCGACAGCGCCTTTCAGCATGTGCCGCACATCATCGCCTTTGCGATGAAAGCCAATTCGAACCTGGCCATCCTGCGCCTCATGGCGCGCGAAGGAAGCGGCGCCGATATCGTCTCCGGCGGCGAGCTGTTTCGCGCGCTCAAGGCGGACGTGCCGCCGTCGAAGATCGTCTTTGCGGGCGTCGGCAAAACCCGAGAGGAGATCCGGTACGCGTTGAAGTCGGACATTCTGATGTTCAACGTCGAATCATCGGATGAGCTGCGCGCCATCGACGACGTGGCGGCCGAATTGCGGCTGAAGGCCCGCGTGGCCCTGCGCGTCAACCCGGATGTCGATCCGAAGACGCATCCCTATATTTCCACGGGGATGAAAAAGAGCAAATTCGGCATCAGCGCCGACCGGGCGCTGGAGGAGTTCAAGCTGGCCTCGTCGCTGAAGCACATCGACGTGGCCGGCGTACACAAGCACATCGGCTCGCAGTTGACGGAGATCTCGCCGTTCGTGGACGCGCTGAAGAAGGTGCTGGAACTCGTCGAACAATTAAAGGGCCAGGGCATCAACCTGCGTTACATCAACATTGGCGGCGGGTTGGGCATCACCTATTCGGACGAGACGCCGCCGGAACCGAAAGATTTGTCGGCGGCGCTCTCCCCGTTGCTGCGCGATCTCAAATGCACGCTGATCATGGAGCCAGGCCGCGTCATCGTCGGCAACGCCGGGGCCCTCGTGACCAAGGTGCTCTACCAGAAAGCCAGCGACGTGAAACGGTTCGTCATCGTGGACGCAGCGATGAACGACCTACTCCGGCCGAGCCTCTACGGCGCCTATCACGACATCAAGCCGGTGCGGGAGACGCCGGCTGGAAAATCGGTTACGGTGGACGTCGTCGGGCCCGTGTGCGAGTCCGGGGACTTCCTGGCCAAGGACCGCGCCATGCCGGAGGTCAAGGCCGGCGACCTGCTGGCGGTCATGAGCGCCGGCGCGTACGGATTCGTCATGGCCTCCAATTACAACTCGCGGCCGCGCGTACCGGAAATCCTGGTCAGGGGCAAGGAGGTTCACATCATCCGCCGGCGCGAGAGCCTGCCCGATCTCGTCAGGGGGGAAACCATTCCGGCGTTTCTGAAGACGAATGCGGGCGCTCCGCCGGCAAGGTCAGGACTCAAACTGAAGAGGAAGAAGTGATGGCGCGCAGATCGACGACGCAGAAACCGATCCCCTTCATGAAACTGTCCGGGAGCGGGAACGATTTCATTCTGGTCGACAACCGACGGGGGATCGTGGACGGGAAATGGGCGGGCGCGCTTGCAGCCAAGATCTGTGCGCACCGCATGTCTGTCGGCGGCGACGGACTGATCCTGATCGAGCGGTCGCGCAGGGCCGATTTCCGCTGGCGGCTGTTCAACGCGGACGGCAGCGAGGCGGAATTCAGCGGCAACGGCGCGCGTTGCGCGGCCCGGTTTGCCTACCTCAAAAAGATCGCCACGAAGCGCATGACGTTCGAGACCCTCGCCGGCATGATCAAGGCGGAAATGGTGGCGGCCGAGCCCGGCGGCAAGTCGGAAGACGTGAAGGTGCGCTTCCCCGATCCGAAGGGATTGCGGTTGAACCTGAACGTGGCGGTGAACGACACGACTCGGCAGGCGCATTTTCTCGATACCGGCGTGCCGCACTGCGTCTATCTGGTGGACGATCCGGACAAGGCGGATATCGTCGGCATCGGGCGGCCCACGCGCTACCACGAGCTGTTCAAACCGGCCGGCACGAATGTCAACTTCATCAAGGTGCTCGACCCGCACCGGATCCGGATCAGGACCTATGAGCGGGGCGTCGAGGACGAAACGCTGGCCTGCGGCACCGGGGCCATCGCCTCGGCGCTGCTGGCCAGCCTCATCGCGAAGGTCGAGTCGCCGGTGACCCTGGTGCCCCAGAGCGGCCTGGAGCTGATCGTGCATTTCGATGCGCAGAGCGAGTCCTTTGCGAACGTCTACTTGCAGGGCGATGCTCGCGCCGTGTATGAAGGACACATCCTGCCGGATGCGTGGAAATGATAGGCTATGGGCTATAGGTATTAGACGATAGAGTCGGAAGGTTTCGAATCCCCGGCCCATTGCCGATAGCCTATCGCCTCTCGCCTAAAAGGAGTTTGTTATGTTTCACGGTTCACTGGTTGCGATCGTCACGCCGTTTAAAAAGGGAAAGCTCGACGAGAAGGCGCTGGGCGACCTGATCGACTGGCAGATCGCGCAGGGCACGCACGGGATCGTCCCCTGCGGCACCACCGGCGAGTCCGCCACGCTCACGCATGAGGAGCACGAGCGGGTCGTCGCGTTCACCGTCGAGGCAGCCAGGGGGCGCGTTCCGGTCATCGCCGGCTCCGGCTCCAACAGCACCGACGAGGCCATCGCCCTGACCAAACACGCCAAGAGAGCCGGCGCGGACGGC
>DASWIN010000003.1:0-11838 GCA_036397655.1 Nitrospiraceae bacterium
GCATCCGACGCGGAGCCGAAACGTCCGGAGTCTTGAACAAGATCCCACGGCAGGCGGAGCGTGCCCCACAAGCCCAGGTCGAAGGCGCTGGGAGGCAGGTCCGCCTTGACGAGAGCCTGGTTGGCGTCGCTCCACAGGCCGCCGCCTCCCAGCCATCCATGGGCCAGAGGGTAGACGGGGTTGCCCGTGAACCAAGCGGCCCGTCCCCACCAGGGAATGACGCTGGCCAGCGCGACCAGCCCCGCGCGGGCCAGATTCCGCGCGGGCCAGCGCAGGGCCAGCCCCGCGGCCAAGCCTGCGAGCATCCACGCGAGGCCGCTGAGCTTCACCGTCGCGGCAAGCCCAAGCAGCAATCCGGCCGGCAGCCAGGGCCGGTCCTCCTGTTTGGCCGTCACCATGACGCAGGCGGCGGTCACAAGGGTGGCTGCGAGGCAGGTCTCGGCGAATGTCAGCGTGCCCAGGAACCAGAACATCGGCGAGGAGGCCAAAGCTCCGGCGACCAGCGCGGCAGTCCATGGAGACGATCGTGGGCGAAGAATCGCCTCCAGCAGCCCCCAGGCCGCCAGCGAGGCCCATGCATAGAAGGACCAATGCATCGCACGGGCTCCGAGGTCCTCGCCGATGGCCATGCCCCAGGCCAGCAGCAGATCCGACGCGTGGGGCATCAGCGTAAAAAATACCCAGGGGTAGGCCTGGAGCGAACTTGTCGCGAGTGCCCGCTCGGGAATGATGAGATGGTATGCCAGTTCGTCATAAAAGGTCGATGGAATCGTGGCCCACAGCCAGGCAATCAGCCACACGACCCCTAACGCAATTCCAGACACGGCTGGTTGCAGGGGTTGTGATGGCCGGCTGAGCCGGATGGTGCGGACCGTCATGAGCAGTCCGGCGGCGATGAGAAGCACCGTCACCATGCCTGCAATCCAGAAGAGGCCCGCGAGCGCGCTCAAGGTGGCGACGAGCGACAGGAGGGCGACGCCCGTGCCGATCCGGATGGCCACCTGCGGCATCGAGGGCAGATCCATCGCCGGTGCGTCGGCGGTGGGGCGGTGCAGCAGGGCGCCGGCTGTAAAGGCTGCGAACAAAAATGACACGGGAATCACGAGGAGCCACGCGCGGCTGGAGTCGACGAGGACGGTCCCCAGGACCACGGTCGCGAAGGCGGCCACCAGCGCCACGGCAGGAGACGGCTGCCTGTCCTGATTCGGATGGGTCACGGCGCCTTCGGCTTGAGCCGTTCCGAGAGGACCGGGTAGTGCGCGTCGCCCATTCCAAAATGGCCGTCGGCGCGGTCGGCCGCCACCACGCGAAGCGTCACGCCGTCCGGCGCGTCGGTGTCGCGCGGCACGAAGAACGGCGCTTCGTAGCTGCTCTTCGTGCCCACATAGAAGAGCTGGATGCGCTCGAGGACCCGGTTGCCGATCAGCACCTCGCCATAGATCGTCAGTCGTCTGGCGTCCCAATCGCCGTGCGGCCGGACCGGCAGGCCCGACAGGGTGCGGACCGAGGCCCGCAATTTCACGTCGTCCTTGGCGATGAGCGGGGTTCCGGGCGGTGGATGCTCGATCTGCACGATGAAGCCGTAGAGGGACAGCACGATCCCGTCGTTTGTGGGGTCCTGTCCGGGAATCAGCAGCACCGTCTTGCTGGCGCGCCTGGTCGCCTGCGGATAGACCAGCGGTCCCTGCGCCGAGATTTCGACCAGGGTCGGGCGATCCAGTCGGAGGGTCGCGCGAAATGATGCCGCCGAGCCGGAGGCGTAATGCGGCTCGCTCATCATGCGCGGGGTCCGCATGAGTAGATTTTGATCCCCGGCCTCGCCTTGCTGAAGCCCGGCGGCCAGCACGGTTCCGGTCGCGACATCGGTGATCGTGATGCGGGCGCCGCCGACCTCGTCGCCGAGGATCATCGAACCGTGGGCGACGACGCGGACGAGCACGTCGGTGTCGACAGGACCGGTGGTCAGCTCGTAGGGATTCGCCGCCCAGGCCGCGGTTGCCACAAGGACCAAGACACAGGTGAGCGATCGGTGTAAGTTGTTCCGCAGGATGGTCAAAAAGGCCGTCCGGCAAGGCCGCAGTGATGCGAAGAGCTGAGGCGTACTCTTTTTTGTACGTTGAAGCCCTGAGCGAACGAGAACGCAGCAGGCGGCATTTTTCACCATCCTGCTATTTTACCTTTGTGCCTGGATCGACGTCGCTCAAAAGACAGACCAACTCTTTCACGTCTGCGTCACCGGCAGCGAGGACCATCCCTTGAGATTCGACGCCCATCAATTTGGCCGGTTTGAGATTGGCCACGATGACGACCCGGCGGCCGATCAGGTCCTCCGGCGCGTATTTCATGCCGATGCCGGCGACGACCTGCCGCTGCTCGGTTCCAAGGTCGACTTGCAGCTTGATCAGCTTCTCGGACTTCGGGACCCGCTCGGCGGCCAGCACCTTGGCCACTCTCAGTTGAATTTTCTGAAAGTCCTCGATGGTGATCTGCGGTGCGGTTCCGCCGGACGCAGCCGCAGGGCCGGCCTGCGACTGCGGCGGGGTTGGCTGTTGAGTGTCGGTCACGCGTGCGCCTCCTTGTACCTTGGTGGTTTCGATTCGCGGAGCCAGCGGTTTGCCTTTGGCGACGGGCGTTCCGGGCAACAGTCCGCCCCAGGTGATCTCGGACGAGAGCAATGGCTTGGAGAAATTCACCATGAGTCCGAGCTGCCGCTTCACTTCTTCGGCGGTCTGCGGCATGAAGGGGTAGAGCACGACGCTCACGAATCGTAATGCCTCCGCTGTCGTATAGAGGACCGTATTGAGCTTGGGCCGCTCCTTCGGATTTTTAGCCAGCGTCCATGGAGCGCTCTGGTCGATGTACTGGTCGCACCACGTGAGCAATTCCCAGATGATCTGCAGGCTTTCCTTGAACAGCAGTGACTTGATCCCGCCTTCGATTCTGCCCGGCAGTTTCTCCGCGACTTCTCTTATTTTGTTCTCCAGGATCGGGATGACGGGAGGGCCGCATTCGGGAATCACGCCGTCGCAGGATCGTTCGATGAGGGTCAAGGTTCGGCTGAGGAGGTTGCCGAGCCCGTTGGCCAGGTCGCTGTTCACTCGCGCGATCAGCGCGTCCCTGGAAAAATCCCCGTCCTGGCCGAAGGGCACCTCGCGGAGGAGGAAGTAACGGAAGGCATCCGCGCCGAACTCGTCCACCATGGCGTAGGGGTCCACAACGTTCCCGCGGCTCTTGGACATCTTCTCGCCGTTCACCGTCCACCAGCCATGCGCAAAGATGGTATGGGGCAGCGGCAATTCCAGCGCCATGAGCATCGTGGACCAGTACACGGCGTGCGTCGTCAGGATGTCCTTGCCGACAAGATGGATGCTGGCCGGCCAGTAGTGATTGAGCGACGGTTTGGACAGGAGATACTCCGGCCCCGAGATGTAATTGACCAGCGCATCGAACCAGACGTAGGTGACGTAGTCGCGGTCGAACGGCAGCTCGATGCCCCAGGACAGGCGGGATTTCGGGCGCGAGATGGACAGGTCGCCCAGGGACTGCGTCGTGAGGAATCCCATGACTTCGTTGCGCCGCGACTCGGGTCTGACAAAATCGGGATGGGCCTCGATATGCTTGATGAGGCGGTCCTGGTACTGCCCCATCTTGAAAAAATAGTTGCTCTCGCTGAGCCGTTCGACCGGCCGCTTGCAATCCGGACAGAGCCATTGCTCGGCTTGTGGTGAGCCCTGTCGAACCACATCCTTCTCGGTCCAAAATCGTTCGTCGAAGGTGCAGTACCAGCCGGTGTAGTCGGCCCGGTAAATGAGTTGCCGATCGAAGAGTTGCTGGAGTTTCTGCTGGACGACGGTTTTATGCTTGGCGTCCGTCGTCCGGATGAACGCGTCATTGGAGACGTTCAGTTTTTTCCAGAGGTTCTGGAACTGGGGTGCAAGCCGGTCGCAATGGGCTTGCGGATCCACACCGGCCTTGGCGGCGGCCTGCTGGACCTTCTGGCCATGTTCGTCGAGACCGGTCAGGAAGAGCACGTCGCGGCCTGTCAGCCGGTGATACCGGGCCAGCACGTCGGCGGCGATGGTCGTGTAGGCATGTCCGATGTGCGGGACATCGTTGACGTAGTAGATCGGCGTCGTGATGTAGAACGTCCGGCTCATGCTAGCCCACCCGACTGCGTGCCGTATCCCGCACGCAGGCTTGTCGCAGCGGCGTATCGGCAGTGGTAGTAGAAGCGCTCATGAATCATGTGGGCTAAGGCGGAAAGATAGCAGGTCGCAGGTCAGGAAGCTAGATTACCCGCCTTCGCCAAGGCTTCGGCGGGTTTCCCTGAAGAACTTCAAGATTTCACTGTGGTAAAGCCGTGGAGCTTTAGCGGGCCGGCGTGGCGGCGGGCGAGGCGCCCAACGCCTCGCGCAGGCGCAGCAACAGGGTTTCCAGCGCCATCTGGAGGTTCAGGTTGCGGCCGGCAGACCGTTGCAGCGCATCGATGTCATCCAGCAGGCCGGCCAGTCGATCGGTCTGCGCTCCCCGCGTGGCGCTTTGGAGGAGCGGCAGGCGGTCCGCATGAATGAGATGGTCATGGTCGGCGCCGACGCAGACGAGGAGCAGGTCCCTGACCCACAGGGACAGCCAGTCCAGGACTTCCGGCCCCCGGTCGGATTTATGGAGCGCTTCCGCCGCCGTCAGGATGGCGGTCACAGACCGCAACGTTTGCGGGGACGCGAGGGCGCAGAGCTCGTCGAGTGTGGTCTTGGTGGCGGCGAGGTCCATCGTCAGGGCCGCCCCAAGCCTCGACTGGGTGGCCGCGGCCAACAGGCGCGCGTCGGCCGGGGGAATCTCGCGCTTGACGATCAAGGCCGCCTCCACCTGGGTGCGGGCTGGAGGCGCAAAGCGCAGCGCCTGGCAGCGCGAGCGGACGGTGGCCGGCAGGGCCGAGGGCCGTCCGGAAACCAGCAGCAGGATGCTGTGGTCCGGCGGCTCTTCCAGGGTTTTCAGCAGCGCATTGGCTGCGCCCAGGGTCATCCGGTCTGCCTCGTCGATCAGGAAGACTTTCTTCCGGCCGACCAGCGGCTGGTAGACGATCTGCTGCTCCAGCTCGCGAATCTGCTCGATCTTGATCTGGGGATGGGCCAGTTCCGGATCCGGCGTGATGGCAAGAAAATCCGGGTGCGTCCGGGCTTCGATTTGCAGGCATGACCGGCACGCGCCGCAGGCGTCGGATTCGTCCCCCGATTCGCAATTAAGGGCCTGCGCGAAGCGCAGCGCGACCAGATGTTTCCCGATGCCCTCGTCGCCGTGGAAGAGGTAGGCGTGCGCGATGCGATCCTGGCGCAGCGCCGTCTGCAAGATGGCTATGGGGCGTTCGTGGCCGATGATGTCTGAGAATGGCATTATCTGCGCCGTCGGGGTCGTGAGCGGGTGGCCTGCATCACGGTCTTCAGTCGTTTGCCGCGGGCCTTCCCAAGGAACGCCTGCACGACCCGGCCGACTTCCGTGGCCACGGTTTCAGGGTGCGGGAGCGCGTCGATTTTTTTGACGCGTTTCGGCTCGCGGGCGGCCAGGGTGGAGAACCCCCGGCGGACTTTTTCGTGGAATTCATGGGTCTCGTGGTCCAGGCGGTTCTGTTCCAGCGCAAATTTTCGGCGCCGGGCCAGTCCCATGGCGACGGGAATTTCGAACAGGAGCGTTAAATCAGGCGCCAACCCGTCGGTCGCCACGCGGTTCATCTCCCGGAGCGTTTCCAATTTCAACCCGCGGCCGAATCCCTGGTACGCGAAGGTCGAATCGGAGAACCGGTCGCACAGCACGATGGATCCCGCTTGCAGCGCCGGCTCGATGACATGGGTCACGTGCTGGCTGCGGGCGGCCAGAATCAGATGGGCTTCGCACGCCGCGGTCATGGCTTCCGTGACGGGCTGCTTGCCCGACGTGCTCAGCAGGACTTCACGGATGCGTTCGGCGATGGACGTTCCGCCCGGCTCGCGTGTTTCGACGACCCGGTAGCCGTCCTGTCGGAGCAGGGTGCTCAGCCTTCTCAATTGGGTGGTTTTTCCGCTGCCTTCGACCCCTTCAAAGGTGATCAGGATGCCGCTCCGGGATTTCTTCCTGACCCCCATGCATCGTTCCCCAAAATCGCTGTGACAAATTTCGCGCATCCTATTCCAAGTGCTTGAAAATAGCAATAAAAGGCTTGCGGCACCCTGGTAAAGCTTGTAAGATGAATCGTCGCGGAGAGTCCCCGGTGACGACACTAAAAACCTCGCTAAAACGCTATTTTCTCACGGGGTTACTGGTCATCACCCCCATCTGGGGCACGATCCTGATTCTCAGGACGCTGTTCGTGACCGTGGACGATATTCTTGGCGAGGTAGTGGCCAGGGTGCTGCCGCAGGGCGCCTACATCCGCGGCCTCGGAATCGTCGCGCTCCTCCTCCTCATTTTCACTGTCGGCCTTCTGGCCACCAACATCATCGGCCGGCAGATCGTCAAGCATTGGGAGGACTGGCTGCACCGGGTGCCGGTCGTTCGCGGCATTTACGCGACGCTGAAATCCATGATGGACATTCTGTCGTTCGACGAGCGCAAGAAGTACAACCGGGTCGTCCTGATCCAGTTCCCCAAGAACGGACACTATTGTTTTGCTTTCGTGACCGGCGCCATGCAGGGGCAGGTGCAGACGATTGCCGCCGAGCCGCTGCTGAACGTCTACGTGCCCACGTCGCCGAATCCGACGTCCGGGTATTTCCTGCTCGTGCCGGAACGCGAGGTGATTCCGCTCGACATGTCGGTTGAAGAGGCGATGAAACTGATCGTTTCGGGCGGCCTGTACCAGCCGACGCAGGCGGCGGTGGTCCCCGGCGCCCGCATGGAAGTGCCGATCGCGTGAGGAAGCAGGGCTGGCCGAGTTGTCTCGCGTGCTCGCGCAACGCGCGGCCTCGGAAGGTGCTCGCCAGAGGACATGGCGCGTTCCAGCGCGCCGGGGCGGGTGGGTGAGGGTGAGAAGGACGCGCGCAGTTGGAGCCAACTCGGCCATCCTGCTGGAGGAAGAATTGAGAGGAGAAAGACCGGACAAGAGTCTTGGGGCCGTCGTGATGGCCGCCGGCCTCGGCAAGCGGATGAAGTCCAAGCTGGCCAAGGTGCTGCATCCGGTCGCCGGGCGGCCGATGGTGCTGTACGCGGTGGATCTGGCGCAGCAACTGGCGGGCGAGCATGTCGCGGTGGTGGTGGGGTACCAGGGGAAAGAGGTCCGCGCGGCGATCGAAGCGAGCGGTCCCCGCCAGCCGGTGATGATCGTCGAGCAGACGCAGCAATTGGGCACCGGCCACGCCGTGCAGCAGGCGCGCGATGTGTTCCGGCGGCTGGGGAAATCGCTCTCCACCTATGTGATTCTCAACGGCGACACGCCCCTCCTGAAGCCGGCGACGCTGCAGGCGCTGCTGCGTCTTCATCAGGAGGAGCGCGCTGCGGTGACGGTGCTCACGGCGACGCCGGGCAATCCGGCCGGCTATGGGCGCGTGGTGCGGGCGAAAGGCGGGCGCGTGCAGAAGATCGTCGAGGATCGGGATGCGACGGACGCCGAGAAACAGATTGGTGAAATCAACGTCGGGACCTACGTCACGGACGGGGCGTTCCTCTTTACGGCGCTGGACCGGTTGCGGCCACGCAACGTACAGGGGGAATATTACCTGACCGATGTCGTGGCGCTGGCGGTGGAGCGGGGGCTGCGCGTCTCGGCGCTGACGGTGCGCCGGGCGGCCGAAGGGATGGGCATCAACAGTCGGGAGCAGCTCGCGACGGCGGAGCGGGTGATTCGCCGGCGGACCTGCGCCCATTGGATGCGGGAAGGCGTGACGTTACGAAACCCTGCGACGACGTCGATTGATGCCGATGTCGTGATCGGCCGGGACACGGTCATTCATCCCGATGTCACGCTCGAGGGCCGCACGACGATCGGCGAGGATTGCATCATCCGTTCGCATACGCGCATCAGCGACAGCGCGCTGGGCCATCGGGTCGTGGTGCAGGACCATTGCGTGGTCCGGGAAGCGCGCCTGGAGGACGATGCCTCGATCGGGCCCTTTGCGCATCTGCGGCCCGGTGCGGTGCTGCGCCGCGCGGCGAAGGTCGGCAATTTCGTCGAGATGAAGAAGGCCGAGCTGGGCGAAGGCTCGAAGGCGAACCACCTGAGCTATCTCGGCGACGCGAAAATCGGCAAGGGCGTGAACATCGGAGCGGGCACGATCACGTGCAATTATGACGGCCATAAAAAGTATGACACGGTGATCGGGGACGACGTCTTTATCGGAAGCGACACGCAACTGGTCGCGCCGGTGACGATCGGGAAGGGCGCGGTGATCGCGGCCGGGGCGACGATCACGGCGGACGTGCCGCCGGACACGCTGGCGATCGCGCGGGTACAACAAGTAAACCGGCCCGGCTGGGCGTCGCGGCAGCGGGCATTGCAAACCGGCGGCTCCTTGCCGCCTAGTCGCAAGCTGACAAGTATGAAAGCCGACAAGGTTTCGGGCAAATCGAGTGGGCGGGACGTTAAGCCGGCCAAAAGGCGATTATGATGAGATGCTCTTCTTTGCAGCTTGTCAGCCTGTCAGCCTGGAGCTGAAACGATGTGCGGCATCGTCGGATATGTCGGGGATGAGCAGGCCGTGCCCGTGCTGCTGGGCGGGCTGAAGCGTCTCGAATACCGGGGTTACGATTCGGCCGGCGTCGCCCTGTTGCATGATGGCAAAATCGACGTGCGCCGCAGCGTCGGCAAGCTGGCGAGCCTTGAGAAGGCGCTGACGGAAAAGACGCTTGCCGGCACCGTCGGCATCGGGCATACCCGCTGGGCCACGCACGGCCGGCCCTCGGAGCAGAACGCGCATCCGCACCGCTCCGGCGACTGCGTGCTGGTGCACAACGGGATCATCGAAAATTACCTGCCGCTCAAACAGCAGCTGCAGCAGGCCGGCTACCGGTTCGAATCCGAAACGGACACGGAAGTCGTCGCGCATCTCATCGCGCGGCACGTGCAGCAGGGCAAGGGGTTGGCGGAGGCGGTGCGCGGGGCGGTGGGGGAGATCCGCGGCAGCTACGCCCTCGTCGTCATGTGCGAGCGCGAACCGGGTACGCTGGTGGCCGCCCGGTCCGGGTGCCCGCTCGTCGTCGGGCGGACCGGCAAAGCGACGTTCGTGGCCTCGGATGTGATGGCCATGCTGGCGCATACGCGGGACGTGACCTATCTCGATGAAGGCGATGTCGCGGTCCTGACGGCCTCGGATCTGCGCGTCGTGGACGCGTCGGGAAACCCCGTCCTCCGTCCCCCGTCACGCGTCACCTGGGATGCGGAGGCGGCGGAAAAGGGCGGCTATCCGCATTTCATGCTGAAGGAGATCCACGAACAGCCGCAGACGATTCTCGACACGATGCGCGGCCGGTACACGTTCGAGCAGGGCGAGGCGGACCTGCCGGATATCGGGCTCACGCCGGAACAGTTCGCCGAGGTGGGCCGCATCTGGATCGTGGCCTGCGGCACCTCTTGGCACGCGGGGCTCGTGGGGAAATACCTGCTGGAGGAAATGATCAGGACGCCGGTGCAGGTGGACATCGCCTCCGAGTTCCGCTACCGCGACCCCCTCGTCCGGAAAGAGGACCTGTTCATCACGATCTCCCAGTCCGGCGAAACGGCCGACACACTGGCGGCGGCGCGCGAGGCCAAGGGCAAGGGCGCGCGGGTCGTCTCGATCGTCAACGTGGTCGGCAGCACGCTGGCGCGCGAATCCGACGGCATCCTCTATACGCATTGCGGTCCGGAAATCGGCGTCGCGTCCACCAAGGCCTTCACGGCGCAGCTCACAGCGCTGTATCTGTTGTCCTTGCACCTGGCGCGCGTGCGCGGCGTGCTCAACGCCAACGACGGACGGGCCTGGCTGGAGCGGGTGGTCGCCCTGCCGAGCCTGGTCGAGGAGATTCTCAAGCGGGAAGACGAGATTGCGGCGATCGCCAAGCGGTACCACAGGAAGCAGAACTTTCTGTACCTGGGCCGCGGCATCAACTATCCGATCGCGCTGGAGGGTGCGCTCAAATTGAAGGAAATCTCCTATATCCATGCCGAGGGCTACGCGGCGGGCGAGATGAAGCATGGCCCGATCGCGCTGATCGACAAAGACATGCCGGTGGTGGTGCTGGCGCCGCGTGACCGGCTCTATGAAAAGACGGTCAGCAACCTGATGGAAGTGAAGGCCCGCCACGCGCCGGTGATCGCATTCGTGAGCGAGGGGGAGCGGGATTTGGGCGCCATCGCGGATGCGGTCTTCACCATTCCGGACGTGCCGGCGCTGCTGACGCCGATTTTGTACACGGTCGCCCTGCAGCTGCTGGCGTATCATATCGCGGTGCTGAAAGGGACGGACGTGGATCAGCCGCGCAATCTGGCGAAAAGTGTGACGGTTGAATAGCCAAGAACGGTTTGTCTGGTTTGTCTCGTTTTTCTGGTTGAACCAGATAAACCAAACAAACTAAACAAACCAGAGGAACCATCGCATGCGCATCACCAAACAGGACGTCGAGAACGTCGCCAAGCTGGCGCGGCTCGAGATCACGGAGACCGAGAAAGAGGCCTTTACGCAGCAGCTCAGCGGCATCCTGTCCTACGTCGAGAAGCTGAACAAGCTGAAGACGGCGGGCGTCGAGCCGACCGCCACGGTGCTGGGGCAGTCGAACGTATTTCGGGAGGATCAGGCGCGGCCGTCGTTGCCGGTCGGGAAGGCGGTGGCCAACGCGCCGGAATCCGCAGACGGATTTTTTGTGGTTCCGAAAATTTTGGAAGAACGTTAAACGTGAATCGTTATTCGTTAATCGTGTTCATTTCTAAAACGATTCCTGCGTTTAACGGTTAACGTTGAACGATTAACGAGGTATTCATGTTCAGACAGATGTTACGAGCCAAGATCCATCGCGCGACGGTGACGGATGCCTGCCTGGATTACGAAGGCAGCCTGACGGTGGACGAGGACCTGCTGGATGCGGCGGGCATCATGCCGTACGAGGCGATCGTCATTTCCAACCTGAACAACGGCGAGCGGTTCATGACCTATGCGATGGCCGGCACGCGCGGCAGCGGCGAGATTGTCCTGAACGGCCCGACGGCCCGCAAGGGTGCTGTGGGCGACCAGGTGATTATTTTTTGCTACGAGTATTACGGTGAAGAGGAGATCAAGCGGCATGCGCCGAGGATCATCCGGGTGGACGGGAAGAACCGGATCGCCAGCCAGGAAAGTTCCAAGCCGACAAGACAGAAAGGGGACAAGTAAATGGCCGTGCCGCTTGTCAGCCTCTTTGCTTGTCAGCTGAGCACAGCGCGATGACGGGGCTCCACAAACTCACCCTCGCAGACCTTCAAAAACAATTCACCGCCGGTGAAGTGACTGCGCGCGAGATCGTGCAGTCCTATACCCTCCGCATCAACCAGGTTGAGCCGAAGGTCAAGGCCTACATTACCCAGACCATGGAGGCCGCGATGGCGCAGGCCGAGGTGCTGGACGTGAAGCTGAAGGGCTGGCGCAGCACGAAGCCGCTCATGGGCATGCCGGTCGCCGTCAAGGACAACATCTGCACCGAGCACGTCCTGACGACCTGTGCCTCGCGAATCCTCGGCAACTTCGTCCCGCCCTACGATGCGACCGTGATCGCGCGCCTGCGCGAGCAGGGTTATCTATTGATCGGCAAGACGAACCTGGACGAGTTTGCGATGGGGTCCTCGACGGAAAACTCCGCCTTCGGGCCGAGCCGGAACCCGTGGAACGTCGGCTGCGTGCCCGGCGGGTCGAGCGGCGGTTCCGC
>DASWIN010000004.1:0-7035 GCA_036397655.1 Nitrospiraceae bacterium
GGTTGAGGCTGAGGTTCAGGATTGGATTCAGCCCTCTTTCTTCCTCGACCTCGACCTCAACCTGCTCCGCTACTTTCTGACGGCGATCCCGTGCGGGTCGGCCGTTTCCTTCCCATCCTTCATGTTGCTCACCCGCGCGACCCCGATCAGCTCGCCGCCTTTGCCGCCGTCCGACACTTTCACGACGCCCACGCCCGGGGTCGAGCCCACCGCGTTATTGACCGCCTTGTCATTGCCGGTGAGCGGGCTCGGTCCGCGTAGTGCGATAAACACATGGCTCCCATCCGGCGCCGTGTCCATCAGGTCGGGGGCCGGGTCGTCGCTGATCTTGCCGGCCAGCTCGATGGCTCCGACGCTGGTGTTGCCGGTCGAATCGATGACCTCGATGTTATTGCCGGCCCGGTCGCCGCTCCAGACATAGGAGCCGACCGCCGCCATGCCGTGCGAATCGGCGTGCTTGCCGTCGCGCGAGGTGATGAGCTTGGCATTCACGGACTTCGGCAGGGTGCCGAGATCCACGGCATACACGTCATAAGCCAGCGAGGCTGAGGTCGGGAACTTGTCCGCCGGCCACCCGCCGCCCGAGTTGATGTACATCGTATTGCCTGCCTGGATGCCGCCGCACCCGGCCGGGTGAACCTGCTTGTTGTCCAGGGTTGCGAGCACCTTCATCGGCGTTTCCGTGACGTCCGTGACGATGAGTCCGCCGCCGCGCAATGTGATGAAGGCGTGCTTGCTGGTATTCTCGGTGATCGGGCAGACCGGCGCATTGTCCGGGCGCTCAGGGCCTTCCATCGGGCCGAGGGCCATGACATCCTTGCCCTCATCGAAGCTGAACTTGTGGTCCTTGTAGTCCGTCCAGATCCGGATGAATTTCTTCTCCGCCATGTTGGCGGCGAGTGCCATTTTCTGGTCCGGCGTCGGCCAGGCCGCGTGCACGTTCTTGCCCATGGACAGGCAGGCCTCCGGTTTCCTGGTCGCTGCATCCATGAAGAGGACGTGCCCGCTCAGGAAGGAGACGATCACATGAGACTGGTCCCTGGTGAAAAACAGCATGTGCGGCCGACGCACCGGCTTCTTGGTGGCTTCTTCGCAGAGTTTGTTGACCTCGCCGGATAGATCCAATGTGACCGCCGGCTTGGCGCCGGCCGGGTCGGCTGCCAGCCGGGCGCCGTCATAGATATGGAGGAACCCGCCGCTTTCCTTGCCCGTATCCGATTGGTCGGCGAGCCAGACTTCATAGGCATTGGCCGGGGCAGCCAACAGTGTGAATGTCAAAAACGCGAGCAGGAAATGGATATGCATGGCCGGCCTCCTTTGAACGGGACGGGGGAAAACGCTCTACAGCGCATCCTAGGCGTCCTCTTGAAAGCCTGTCAACTGAAGCGGTTGGCATTGACCCCCCAAAAAAGCCTGTGTTACCGTCTGACGCTGGTCAAAAATCAACGCATCGGCAGCAGCCGATAGGTGGGCATGGCCGACACGGTGCTGGAACAGATTGCCGCCCTGAGGGACGAAGATTGGGCGGTCCGCGAAGACGCGGCGATGGCGCTCGCCGGCCTCCGCGACAAGCGGGCCGTGGAGCCGCTCATTGCGGTGCTGCGTGATTCGGACCGCGCGGTGCGCGAAGCGGCGATTGCCGCCTTGGCTGCGATCGGAGAGCCGGCCGTCGAGCCGCTGGGCGCCTGCCTGCGCGATGAGAATCTGACCGTCCAGGAATCCGCTGCCTCGATCCTGGCCTCCATCGGGGATGCCCGCGTGGTGGATGTGCTGGTCGGCGCGCTGGCCAGCACCGACTGGGTCGTCCGCATGCATGCCGCCAAGGCCTTGGGCCGCATCGGAGAGCCCCGCGCCATCCCGGCGCTCATGCCGCTCCTGCAGGACAAGGTCAAGGCCGTGCGAGAAGAGGCCAGCGGCGCGCTCGCCGGGCTGGGGCCGGCGGCGATCCCCGTGTTGGTCGACGCGCTGGCGCATGCGGAGTGGCTGGTGCGGCTCCACGCCGTCGAATCGCTGGGGAAGACGAAGTCGCCGGATGCCGTGGATCCGCTGCTGCGCCTCCTGTTCAATGATAGGGATTCGTCGCTCCGGGAGGATGCGGTGCGGGCGCTGGGTGAAATCGGTGATGGAAGGGCGGTGGAGTTTCTGCTCACGGCGCTGAAGGAGCCTGGGCTGCGCCCGCTGGTGGCGGAAGCACTGGGCAAGATCGGCGACCGGCGGGCCGTGCCGGCCCTGGTGGCCGTGGTGGAAGGCACGAACCGGCCCGCACAGAGTCGGACGGTTGCCGGCTGCGGCGATGAATGGACCGAAGAAATGACCGCGCAGGCGGCAGCCGCCCGGTCGCTGGGGCAGATTCGAGATCCCGCGACGATTCCGACCCTGGTTGCCGCGCTGAAGAACACGGTCACGCGGGCCGAGGCGGCGACGGCGCTCGTCGCGCTTGGGCAGCCGGCCATTCCGCATCTGGTGGCGCAGCTGAAGAACGAGCAGGACGGCAATATCCTCTTTCACGTGAAAGAGGCCCTGGCCCAATTGGGCTGGCGCCAGGGGAGAGTCTGAGCTGGAATGAGGGAAATTTCCTACGCATATGCAAATAGTCATGCGATCTGGCTCTCTTCACATTCTTGATTTCTAGTGAGCGCGGGCGGCGGATTAGGCGATGGCCAAAGAATCGATTGAGACGCTCATTGCCGAACTGGTCCACGAAGAGGACTGGCGGCGCATGCGCGCGATGGCGGCCTGCGTGCAGGGCGGCACCAAGGCCGTTCAGGCCTTAATCCACGCGCTGGAGACTTCACCCCCAGAGCTGAAAACAGAAATCGCCGGCATGATCGCCCGGCTCAAGGACCCTAAAGGCGGCGTCCCGCTGGTCCGGTTGCTGCGCGATCCGGACGAGACAGCCCGCAAGGCCGCCGCGATCGCGCTGGAGCAGATGGCCGGGGTGCTCGATGCGGCGGCGGCGGAAGCCCTGGTGCATGAGCTGTCAATTTTACAGGATGATGCCCAGCGTCACACGGTCATCAAGCTGATCGGCGCCATGCCGAATGCCGTCGGACCGGTCTGCGCCATGCTGAAACACACGGATGAGCCTGTCAGGCTGACGGCGGTGGAGATGCTCGATCATCTGTTGGAGCCGAAGTCCGCCGATGCCCTGGTGGATGCGATGATGGAGCCGGAGATGCGCGATGCGGCGACGCGGACGCTGAAGAAATTGACCGCGATCCGCGACCGGATCGATGAGACGTTCAACGCGCTCCGCAACATCGAAGGCTCGTCCGAGCGGGAAGAAGCCCGGATGGGGACGGTGATCAATTTGCTGCCGATCGGCCGTCCCAGCGTGGATATTCTGATCGAATATCTCGACGATGACGACTGGCTGGTGCGGGAGGCGGCGGCCGATTTGCTGGGGAAGATCGCCGACGTCCGGTCGGTGGAGCCGTTGATGGAGCGGCTCCGGAAGGACAAGGATACGGGGGTGAAGGAGCTGGCCTTGAAGGCCCTGGGCCTGATCGGCGACGCGCGGCCCCTCGAGCTGTACGTCGAAGCGATTCCGATCCGTCCGCTCCGGGTGTTTGCGATGGAGGCCCTCGCCAAGATCAAGGATGTGGAGAAGCTCCGTCCGTATCAGGAGTTGTTCGAGCGGTTGAAGACTGACCGGGACGGGCTGGTCTCGTACAATTCCGGGATGATCGTGGACAAGCTGGCCGCGCTCACGATGCAGGCGGAAGTTCAGGCGGGACAACCGGGACAGGCAGGGGAAGCGGAGGATACGGACCAGGGGTAACGCGGAGCAGCAGGAATGATCCGAGCAGTTGCTCCCGGCCCTGCGGGACGGGCCCGGTGCAGCCGGGATTTTGATTGTCATGCCGGCGGACGAAGATGGTATGGTGGTTCACGAGGCGTTCATGAACGTCGATGTAGTCATGAGGCTGATGGTGGCCGAGCCAATGATTGGGGTCTTGCATGAGTGATGCAGAACGGATCGAGCAACTGATCAATGCCTTGCGCGACGAGAACGAGGCGCTGCGCAGCCATGCGGTGGCCAGCCTCGGCCAGATGGGCATGGAGGCCTTACCGCATTTGATCGGCATGCTGGAGGATGAGGATGCGGTCATCCGCGAGGCGACCACGAGCGCGATCGTGAGGATCGGGCCTGCCACAGTCGAGCCGCTCATCGAGGCGCTGCAGGAAGGGGTCTGGTCGGTGCGGGAACAGGCGGCATCGGCGCTGGGGAAGCTCAAGGATGCCCGCGGCGTTGCGCCGCTCGTGAAGGCGCTGAAGGACAAGGACGGGGCAGTCCGGACGGCGGCGGTCTGGGCGCTGGAGCGGATCGGTGATCCGCAGGCCGTGCCGGGCCTGGTGGAGTCGCTGGGCGACAATCTGGTACGGGAGGACGTCGCCCGTGTGCTGAAGAAGATCGGCGATGTCCGGGCGGTCGACGCGTTGATCGAGGGGCTGAACGGGAACAATTGGATGGTGCGCCGTCACGCGGCCGAGGCACTGGGAAAGATTGGCGACCAGCGGGGGGTTGATTCGCTGATCGGGGCGTTGCAGGACGAGGATTGGCTGGTCCGGCGCAACGCGGCCGAGTCGCTGGCCCGGCTCGGCGACTCGCGGGCGGTGGACCCGTTGCTGCCGCTGCTGGAAGACGAAAATGCAATGGTTCAGGAAACCGCTGAAGGGGCGCTCGCGAGTTTAGGGTGGAAACCCAAGGAGTAATCATACTAGAGTAGACTTCATAGAGGACTAAATCATCATGGCGAACGAAACACCGGAACAACCAGTCAAGCTGATCCAGATCGGGCCCAAAGGGGGGGCCAAACAGGACGGGTTCAACCTTGTCACGGAACGGGTGGTGTCCGTCAATCCCGCTGCGAAGCAGCTCGAGGTGGAGCTGCTGGCCTATGACGGCAAGACGGTCGTGCTCGATGTCGCCGAAGAGGCGCTCGCCGATCTGCAGACGATCAAGCCCGGCGACGGAGCGACGATCCGCGTCGTCGAGGAAGGCGGCAAGCGCGTCGCCAAGAGCTTCAAGATCCGCGCGAAGGATCCGAACGCCGCCAGGGCCGACGCCATGCTGGCGGACCTCAGGGACACGCACTGGCTGAACCGCAAGTACGCAGCCGAGACGCTGGGAGAACTGAAAGACCAGCGGGCGGTCGGGGCCCTCGTGGAAGCGCTGACCGACGAGGTCGGTGATGTGCGGCAGCGGGCCTATGATTCGCTGATCAAGCTGGGCGGCGTGTCGGTCTCGTCACTGGTGCCGCTGCTGATCTCGGAAGAAGACGAGCTCAGGCAATCGGCCACGGAAATCATTCGCAAAGTCGGCAAGCCGGCCGTGGAACCCCTGGCCGTGGCGCTGGAGGCCGCGGATGACCGGTTGAAGACGAGAATATTAAAAGTATTGGACCGGATGGGCTACAAGCCGAAGACGAAGGACGCGGAAGCCGTCAAGCAGATCGGGCAGGGCTAGGACGATTTCTTCGGTTCCCGGGTGGCCTGCCCCACCGACACGTACCGAAATCCTATTCCCGCCACACGCTCCGGTTCGTACACATTGCGCAGGTCGATCAGCAGCGGCTGGCGCAGCAGCGTCCTGAGGCGGTCAAACTCCAGATTCCGGAACTGGTTCCATTCCGTCATCAGTACGAGCGCGTCGCTGCCCTCGGCCGCTTCGTAGGGGTCGGCGCAGGGGGTGATCTTCGGCAGCAGCTTCATGCCCTCTTCGAGCGCCGCGGGATCGTGGGCACGGACGGCGCAGCCCTCTTTCAGCAGCCCCTCGATGATCGTCAGTGCCGGCGACTCGCGCAGGTCGTTGGTGTTCGGCTTGAACGAGAGGCCGAGCACCCCGACCGTCTTGCCCTTCAATCCCCCGAGTGCCTGTTTGATCTTCACGACCATGGCCAGTTTCTGCCGCTCGTTGGCCGCCGCCGCCGCCTTGGCGATCTGCATCTCGGCGCCGTGCTGCTCACCGGTCTCAATCAACGCGGCCACGTCCTTCGGGAAGCAGGACCCCCCAAAACCGGGCCCGGCATGAAGGAACTTCGAGCCGATCCGGTGATCCAGCCCCATTCCTTTCGCAACCGCCTGGACGTCGGCGCCGACCTTTTCGCAGAGATTCGCGATCTCGTTGATGAACGAGACTTTCGTGGCCAGGAACGCGTTGGAGGCGTACTTGATCATCTCGGACGTCGGGATGTCGGTGATGACGATGGGCGTCTCGATGAGGTATAGCGGCCGGTAGAGGTCTTTCATGATGGCGACCGCTTCCGCGCTGTCCGTGCCGATGACGACCCGGTTGGGCCGCATGAAGTCTTCAATGGCCGAGCCCTCGCGCAGAAATTCGGGGTTGGACACGATATCGAACCGGATCGGTTTTTTCTGGCTGGCCTTGATGACCTCGCGCAGTGTCTCGCCGGTGCCGACCGGCACGGTGGATTTCGTGGCGATGACCTTGTAGCCGGTCATGTGCCTGGCGATGCCCCGGCCGACTTCCTCCACGTAGGAGAGGTCGGCGGAGCCGTCGCTCCGGGACGGGGTGCCGACGGCGATGAAAATGACCAGGGCGTCGTCCACCGCCTTGGCGATGTCGGTGGTGAAGGTCAGGCGATTGTCCCGGATCCCCTTGGCGACCAGTTCCGTAATGCCCGGCTCGTAGAAGGGAACCTCGCCCTTTTCCAGCTTGCCGATCCGTTTGGCGTCGGTGTCCATGCAGGTGACGTTCAAACCGAACTCGGCAAAGCAGGCCCCGGTCACCAGCCCGACGTAACCCGTTCCGATCACGCTGATTTGCACGCGTACTCCCTCTACCGTCCTACGCGGCCGAGTATAGCACGAAGGGTTGTTTCGGAACGAACGTTTGGCAGAAGGGGACTGGCTCCGCCGTCTTCGGCGGTGCCTGTCCCGTTTCGGACGGGGACAGACACCAGGAGGAAGGGTGTCAGCCCCCGTAATTGACTCGCCTTGCGGCGTTCAGTAGACTGCTCACGCGGAAGGAGCGGACCGCCATGGCGTCTCGAAGCGGCACGATGATGCGGC
>DASWIN010000005.1:0-2908 GCA_036397655.1 Nitrospiraceae bacterium
ATCTTTTTTGAAAGCAGGAATCTCGCGCGCGATTTCCAGGATCCGTAGCGCGCATTATTCATGAGGGTTCGTGACGAAACCGCTGAGGCGCCAAGTGAGACGGGCGCGTGGAGACCCGAGAGACCGAGGAGGTACGTACCAAGCTTCGCTTGAGCCGCTCGCTTCGATCAAATGCGAGCGGAGAAGTCTTTTGCCTCCAGTAGGCTTAGATTCCCGGCCAGGCTTGTCGGAACGGCGTATCGGCGGTTGCAGTGGAAGCCTTCGTGAATAATGCGCGCGAGCACGGCGCCGTCCCGATAAATCCAACTTTCCGTTGACAATCCGACGACGTCTCTCGCATCATGCGCGTCATGCATCAGGCCACCAAACTCCGAGCCCTGTTCAAGCGTCCCGGCACGATCAAGATCGTCGGCGCCCACGACGCCCTCAGCGCGAAGCTGATCGAACGCGCCGGATTCGACGGCGTCTGGGCCAGCGGCTTCGCCATCTCCGCCTCGCTCAAGTGCATTCCCGACGCGAGCTTTATCGATTCCAGCGAGCAATTGGGAGTGGAACGCCGGATGGCCGAGGCCATCACGATTCCCATCGTCGCCGACTGCGACACGGGCTACGGCAACGCGCTGAACGTCATGCGCACGGTCAACGACCGCGAGCGGGCCGGCGTGGCCGCCATTTGCATTGAGGACAACGTCTACCCCAAGCGCTGCAGCTTCTACGCCGGCGTGAAGCGCGAATTGATTCCAATCGAGGAGCACTGCGGCAAGATCAAGGCCGCCAAGGCCTCGCAGACCGTGCCGGACTTCATGATCATCGCCAGGACCGAGGCCCTGATTGCCGGCTGGGGGAAGGAAGAGGCACTCAAGCGAGCGGAGGCCTACGCGGCGGCCGGCGCCGACGCGGTGCTGATCCATTCCAAATCAAAAACGTTCGACGAGCTGAAGTCGGTATGCAAGGCCTTTTCGGGCCGCGTGCCGATTGTCGTCGTCCCGACGATCTTTGACCAGACGACGGCAAAGGAGATGGAAGACGCCGGCGTCAAGATGATCATTTACGCGAACCAGCCGGTGCGTGCCGCGATCAGAAGCATGCGCGAGGCGCTGGACATCATCAAGAAGGATACGCGCCCCGGCGCGGCCAACGACCGGATCGTCACGCTGCCCGAGGTCTACGACATTGTCGGCGTGCCGCAGATGGAGCAGGATGAAAAGCAGTTCCTGCCGGTCGGCGGTGAAAAAATCACGGCGATCATCACGGCGGCAGGGTTTGAAAAACAGCTCCTGCCCTTGATCGAGGACAAGCCGAAGTGCCTGCTCGACATCAAGGGGAAGACCATCCTGGAACGTCAGGTGGCGGCCATCAACGATTGCAGCATCAAGGACATCGCCGTCGTGCGCGGCTATAAGAAGGAAGCGATCAACCTTCCCAACATCAAGTACTACGACAACGACCGCTACGAGGAGACCGGCGACCTCTTCTCATTCTTCTGCGCCGAAAACGAAATGAAGGCCCGCACGCTCTTCCTCTATGGCGACATCGTATTCGAAACGGCGATCCTCGAAAAACTGCTCAAGAGCCCGGCGGACATCACGCTGGTCGTGGACCTGGCCTGGCACGACGAACACCGGCGCGGCGCCACGCCCACGCACCTCAAGCCGGACCTGGTCTCGTTGAAGCATCCTCCCAGCTCAAACGCCGCGGGGCGATACGTCACACCGGATGACCACAACCAGATCGTGAAGATCGGCCAGCACGTGGCGGAGGACAAGGCGCACGGCGAATTCATCGGATTGGCCATGCTCTCGGAAAAAGGCACCGAAGCGCTGAAGCGCGCCTACCACGAGGCGAGCAAGAAGTTCGCCTCCCAGGGCTTCCATGAATCCGGCTCCTTCAAGAAAGCCTCTCTCACCGACCTGATCCAGGAACTGATCGACCAGGGCCATGACGTCTCCTGCGTGTCCATCTACAAGGGCTGGATGGAAGTGGACTCCTTCGAGGAATACCAGCAGGCCTGGGCCAAGCTCCGCCACTAGCGATACCGGTCAGCCGCCAGCGTTCAGCCATCCGCATTCCTTCCCCCCACCGCCGCGGCAGCCATCACGCATATTCCTCTCGTCTCTTGCTCCTTTCATCATAGCCGTGCTATCTTTTTGGTGAGTAATTACTCACTCACCAGAGTTATGGCGAAGAAACAGCGACACATTGCCAGGAAGTCATCGGGGCAGGAGCGGCAGGCCGGTATCATTGCCACCGCCGCTTCGCTGTTCGCCGCCCGCGGGTTCAAGGGCACGACGACGAAGGAGATTGCCAGGGCCGCCTGCTGCAGCGAGGCCCTGGTCTTCAAGCATTTCCCGACCAAGCGCGCCCTCTACGCGGCGATCCTGGCGGAAAAGGCGCCCTTTTCAGAACTGCTCGCCGCCGTGGACGAGGCGGCCAGGAAACGCGACGACGCGCGCGTCTTCAGCCTGATCGCCGGCTACCGCATCCGGCGCGGCGCCGATCCCACCCTGCTGCGCCTGCTGTTGTTCAGCGCCCTGGAGGGACACGAGCTGTCGAAAATGTTCTTCAAGAACCAGCACCGGGTGTTCTACGACTACCTCGCCGGCTATATCGAGCAGCGAATCCGGGAAGGGGCATTTCGCCGGGCGGACCCCCTGCTCGCCGCCCGATCCTTCATGGGCATGCTGGCGCATCACCGGCTATTGCACGAAATTTTCAAGGTTCCCTCGCACCGCTCTCCGGAAGACTGCGTCGAGAGCTACGTGACGCTCTTCCTCGACGGCATCCAGGCCGGCCGGCCCGCAGGAGGGAAGACCCGCCCATGAACCGGCTGCGACTCCATCCCATGACGACGGTGTTCGCCCTCCTCCTGCTGGTGCTGGCGGGGCTGATCGCCTTCAAGCTGGCCGGC
>DASWIN010000006.1:0-13160 GCA_036397655.1 Nitrospiraceae bacterium
GGTCGGCAGCGTTTCCTGACCGGCCGACTTAACGAACTCGGTGATCACGACGTCGTCGAGCGAGATGACGAAAGCGAGCATGGCGCCGGCCAGAATGCCCGGCCAGAGCAGCGGCAGGGTGATCCGCCGGAACGTCTTCCACGGCGTGGCGTATAGGTCGGCTGCGGCCGTCTCCAGCGTCAGGTCCATGCCCTCGAGCCGCGCACGGATCGGCAGATAGGCGAAGGGAATGCAGAACGCGGTATGGGCGGCCACGAGGTAGACCATCCCCTGGATGCCGGTGGCGACCTTGATCATGGCGAACAGGATGAGCAAAGCCACCGCGGTTACGATCTCCGGCACCATCAGTGGCTGATTGATCAAGGCGTAGATCGCCGTCAACCCGCGGAACGAGCTGGTGCGCGTGGTGCCGAGCGCCGCCATGGTCGCCAGCACGGTGGAGTACAAGGAGGCCTGCGCCGCCAGCAACAGCGAGCGGAAGGCGGCGTCCTGCACCGCCTCGTTGTTCCACGCCGAAACATACCAATTGAGCGAGAATCCTTCCCAGATGGCGATGTATTTGCCGGCGTTGAAGGAATAGATGACGAGGGTCGCGATCGGCGCATAGAGCAACACGAAGCAGACCACGGCAATGGTCGTGAATCCCGGTTGCCGCTTCAGCGAAAAGCGTGCCGATCGTTTCTTCGGGCCCCTCATTGCCGCGCCTCGGAGCCACGCTGCACCGTACGGACGTAGACCAGCAGCGCAACCATGACGATGGCGAGAAGCGTGATCGACAGCGCCGCGCCGAGCGGCCAGTTGCGCCCCGCCCCGTATTGCAGCTCGATCAGGTTGCCGAGCATCATCTTCTTGCCGCCGCCGAGCACTCGCGGGGTGACGAAGGCGCCGAGCGCCGGAATGAAGACCAGGATCGACCCGGCCACGATTCCCGGCTTGGCGAGGGGAACGATCACGCGTCGCAACACCCGCAAGGGCGAGGCGTAGAGGTCGTAGGCCGCCTCCACCAGGCGGAAGTCCAGCCGCTCCATCGACGCATAGAGCGGCAGCACCATGAGCGGCAGGTAGACATAGGTCATTCCGATGAGGATGGCGAAGTCCGTGTAGAGCATCTGGATCGGCTGCTCGATCACGCCGAGCAGCCTGAGCCCGGTGTTGATGAAGCCTTCGTTGCGGATCACCTCGAGGATCGCAAAGGTGCGGATGAGGAGGTTGGTCCAGAACGGGATGGTGATCAGGAACAGCCAGACGTTGCGGCTCTGCGGCGGCCGCGTGGCGATGAAATAGGCGGTCGGGAATCCGAGGACCAAGGTCGTCACGGTGGTGAGGAACGACACCCGGACCGAGCGCCAAAGAATTGTCAGATGGGCATCGGCCAGCGAGACCGTGCCATCGAAGACGTCGCGCTGGAAGACGACGCTGAACCAGGCGTCGCCGGAGGGTTGCCACACGACGCCGCTGTATTCGGCGGGCTCCAGGAAGGAGTAAACGAGGACGATCAGCAGCGGGCCCGAGGCTGCGAACAGAAGCACACCCAGCGCCGGCATGCACAGCAGCCAGTTGCGCCGGACAGTGCGCCGCCGCTCCCCTAGGACCGCTTCGCCGTCGGCGATGGCGTGCGTCATCTCAGTCCCTCAGGACCTGCACGGCATCGGACTTGAAGGCGATGCCGACCGGCTGCTTGGTTCGGAAGGTCTCGGCACGGTCGCGCAAGTTCTGGCTGCGCACGACGAATGCGCTGCCGTCGGCCAGACGCACGTGATAGTGGGTGTCGGTGCCGAAATAGACGATGTTTTCGAGGACACCTTCGAGATCGCAGTCCGCGCCCGGCTGCGCCACGAGGCTCGCATGCTCGGGCCGGATCGCGACCGTGACCCGGCCGCTCGGCCTCATGCCCTCCGGCAGGTCCGCCCTGATCTCGCGCCCGGAGGCGAGGCGGACCGGCGCGCTGCGGCCGTCGACCGATACCACGTCGGCCGAAAGGAAGTTTGTGTCGCCGATGAAGTCGGCCACGAACCGCTCGGCCGGGTGATCGTAGACCTGCCGCGGCGTGCCGACCTGCAGGATCCGGCCGAGGTTCATCACCGCGAGCCGATCCGACATGGTCAGCGCCTCGTCCTGGTCGTGGGTGACGAAGATGAAGGTGATGCCGATCTCGTGCTGCAGGCGCTTGAGCTCGATCTGCATGTCCTTGCGCAGCTTGTAGTCGAGGGCCGAGAGCGGCTCGTCGAGAAGCAGCACCTTGGGCCGCGGCGCGAGCGCGCGGGCGAGCGCCACCCGCTGCTGCTGGCCCCCGGAGATCTGATCGGTCCGGCGGTCGCGCAGCTCCGCCATGCGCACGAGCTTCAGCATGGCGCCCACGGTCTCCCTGACCTCCGCCTTCGGCCGGCCCAGCATTTCGAGCCCGAATCCGATGTTCTGGGCGACGGTCATGTGCGGGAACAAGGCGTAGCTCTGGAACACCGTGTTGACCGAGCGGTGATAGGGCGGCAGGTGCAAGATGTCTTGATTCTCCAGCAGGATCGTGCCGCTGGTCGGTTGATCGAGGCCGGCGATGAGACGCAGAAACGTGGTCTTGCCGCAGCCCGACGGCCCGAGCAGGGTGAAGAACTCGTTCTCGCGGACCACCACCGAGACGTCGTCGAGCGCCCGCACCTCGGCGCCGCCCTCGCCGAAAATCTTGGTGACCCGCTCGGCGACGATCGCCGCGGCCGATCGTCCAGTCGAGTCCGCCCCTTTGAGGCTCTGCCGGTCTATCTACGGCCTCCGCTGCCCTGGGATTTTCTTTGCGTGCGATATCTAACTTGGTCGCGCCGACCTTTGGCAAGCACGCTTCGCCCAGGCGCGGGCCCTAACCGTGACAGAGCGCACGTTTTGACGAGTTCGCGTGCGGAATATGCCGTGCCATGAAAACCGCACGGCCGAGAACCGAGGAGAGGGACGAAAATGCCAGGGCTTGCAGTACCCGATTACGATCTCGACGGCATTCCGTCAGAGGTGATCGGCTACCCCGGAATGACGACACCAAGAGAAAAGGCAATGCTGTTCTGGCTTGCCAAGAATGTTTTCGAAGGCAAGGGACTGATCGTCGCTGCAGGACTGTTCCTCGGCGCATCCACGAACGCATTTGCGGCGGGGGCAAGGCAAACCCTGCCGTTTCGAGCCGGATGTTTGGGGACTACAAACCGATCCAGAGTTACGACATTGCCATTTGGGTGCCGAGCTTGGAGCGCTACCTTGAGACCGAGGCGGCGAAGCGGGCCCTCGAAGGCCGGAGCGTAAATCACGGGGAAAACTTTTCCCCGATTCTCCAGGAGCTTCTGGCCACACACCGGGATCTGGTCGATTTCCGAATCGGCGATATCGTCAGGCTCGCCTCGGCAGACCGGCCTGTCGAAATGGCGTTTTACAACTGTCTGAAGACGCCGGATCGGGAGGCGGCAGCGTTCCATGCCTTCGCGCCGAAATACGTTCCTGGGAAGACAGTTGTCATCCAGCAAGACTGTTTCTACGAGAGCGCGATTGCGCTGAGAATTCGGCAAGAGTTTCTTGCCTCGTTTTTCGAGTATTTGGGAGCTGAAGCTAGGTCCGCGGTTTTTTCGCCTAAAGGAGCCAATCCCAGTCGAGTATTTCGAAAAGGATCCGGATCATGAACTGTCTACTGCAGGCCGAGAGCGGGCCCTGCGGCGCCGTTGCACACACTCCGCCCTACGGCCGGCGGGTTGGGGGCCCGCCCTCCGCCTCGGTCGGAACACGAAGGAACGCCCCCTTGACGCCCGTCCGTCGCGGTCACCCGATCGCTTCGCAGGCCGTGTGATGGCAGGAGCGCCCGGGATTTGCCGCCCAGGTCGAACACCGTCGCCTGGCCGACCTGACCCTCCATGTCCGACGACCGATCACGGGTCATTCGGAAATGGTCTGCGTGTGACCGATCCAGCAGGGAGCAATTGGCGCCGAATTTCCTATTCCGCATGCCTGGACCGGGCGGCGCCGTCACGTCCGTGAAGTCTCGCCGCTCGCCGCTCTCGCCAATGTGACAGGCTGTCCATCTGTCGAATCCTGCTCCAGGCGTCCTCGACCTGCTTCGCGTTCTGTGTGGTGGGGTCCTTGGCGTAGGAGCGCACCGCAGTTTTCGCTTTCGACCAAGCGTGTTTGCGTTCTTCATCGCTCATGGCAACCAATCAGTCCTTTGTCTAAGCTGCGATGGTGACCCATCCCTCGCCCCAAAGAAATCGAAGTGGCCGCGTCGGTCGTAGCCGCTTCCGACGCGGCCAAGTGTCAACTTCAAGGGGGGTGGGGCCTAGTGAAGTTAGAGACTCAACAAACTGAGCACCGCAAAGTTCCAAGATTCACAGGCGGGTCCGAAAACCGCATGCCTTTATCTACTAAAAGTCGATGGTCCTGCAAGATTACTCAACCGGGGTGCGGGCAGCCTGCTTGGCAAAGCTTCTTGATGCCATACCTCGCGGCTTCACGAGGTGTTGTACGGGTGCAGCTGTTCGAAGCAGTGATTCAAGCCGAGCGTCTCGTGGCCACGTGCGTGGCCAGCGGGGACAGCTTTTTGGTTAGCAGTCAGGTAACGCTGTGAGCCTCGTCCTTTTCCAGGGCGCTATATCGGGGCCGACCCGGTCTTTTCGCTCCTTCCGCCTGTGGTGATGAACCGCCGAATTTCGTCTGTCTTGAACCCAAACGCCATTGGCCGAAGGACGCCCGGCAGAACCGAGACGTCGTACAGCTCCTCGATGAGTCCTTCGATTCGGAACCAGTGCACGATGTCCCCAGTGGTCAGGTCGACGACCATGAGCCCACAGCGTGGGTCGGCATCGCGGGATTTCAGGTTGTCGTCGAGTTGGAGCCCGGCGAAGGTTCCGTCGCGGGGTTTGGAAAGTCCGACCACGGCGAAATTATGAAAGAAACTCAAGCCTCTAAGATAGCCTGGGCAGAACGTGACGGGCTCGCGCTTCCCGGTCGAGGTGTCAATGGTGCACAGATAGCCGCTTCCGGAGTCGAGAACCCAGAGCTTGTCTTGATAAACCCGTGGCGAATGAGGCATCGACAGGCCGGACGCAACGACCTCGCCGCTCTCCACATCAAGCACGCAACCCTTTTCCACACGGCGGTCCCGCCACCCCTCGGCAATGTCGCTCCGGCTGACGGCCGTGACATATTTCGGCCGCCCCTCGTGCATCGCCATGCCGTTGAGATGGCATCGGTCTTCCGGCGCCAGCTTGCTGACAAACGGCGGGTGCCAGAGCGGCTCGAAGCTGCACGTGTCGCTCACCGTGGCAAGGCAGCTGAAAAGCGTGTTCACGAAGACGATTCGCCCGTTGGCGTCGACGGCGATGTCGTGAATGTCCAGATCGCCTGTCGTGTATCCGACACGCGGTATATAAAGCCGGTCGAAACCCTTGTATTTCTGTCCGGGCTCGAGCGCGTTCTGAAATTTCCAGAGCTGGTATAGAGAGCTCACGTAGAGCGTTTCACGCTCCGCCCAGAGCCCCATGCAGCGGGGTAACGCCCGCTCGAACATGGAAAGCCGCCCGCTTTCCTTGGTTCCTATGAGAAACAGCCGTCCGGCCTGATAGGTCGTAAAGGCCAAACTCAAGCGTTCTTCCGCCAGCCAACCAGGCAGTTGACGCGAGGCCGAGAGTTTCAGTTTTGGCTTCGCTCGTTCCTGATTACCGTCGATCACGGAGTGCCTCACGTCTTCCTGCCATCCGTCGTCTAAAGGATTCTTCCCGATCTCGTGCCTTCCTCTATCAAATCGCTCGGTTCAGACCAAGCTTTCTGCTATCGGCGGCAATCACGTTGGGATTCAGCTAAATTTGACTCAACTGCAGATTGAAGCATTTTAAGACTTCCGTAACGTTCCTTGGCGAAAATTGCACGGCAAGAAATAGCTGCCGCCTCGCGCCGTCGTTGTGTAGGGCAGTGATAAGAAAATTGCTGTGGGGCACAATCATGCGACCGGACATCCTACCGCCGACCGACCAGTTTCGACCGGCGAACTCTCCCTATGACAAGATGCCGGTAGACCACCTGCCGGATCAGGTGTGGGCCCATAACCCGCATCTTGTCGAGGCTCCGGATCCCGGCGGGGTTCCGGATCCCGGCGGGACACCGGACATTGATGTCTTCGTGACCAATTTCGGCCAGCCCAATCAGACTCTGGCCAACGGCGGCGACGGCACCTTCACGGCCTCGGACGCCCCCGGCGTTGCTCAGGACAGCCTCGGTGTCGCGCTCGGCGATCTGGACGGCGACGGGGACCTCGATGCCTTCGTGACCAATTTGGGCGGGTCCAATCAGATCCTGCGCAACAACGGCGACGGCACCTTCACGGCTACGGACGCCCCAGGAGACTTTCAGTATAGCGTCGATATCGCGCTCGGCGACCTGGACGGCGACGGGGACCTGGACGCCTTCGTTGCCAATGGCTCCCAGCCCAATCAGGTCGTGATCAACGACGGCGACGGCACCTTCACCGCCACGGACGCCCCCGGCGGCTCTCTCGACAGCCGGGGTGTGGCCCTCGGCGACCTGGATGGCGACGGGGACCTGGATGCCTTCGTGGCCAATTTTAGCCTCAGCGGACCCAATCAGATCCTGACCAACAACGGCGACGGCACCTTCACCGCCGCGGATGTCCCGGGCAGCACTCAGCAAAGCTACGACGTCGCCCTCGGCGATCTGGACGGCGACGGGGATCTCGATGCCTTCGTTGCCAATGTCTTCCAGCCCAATCAGATCCTGATCAACAACGGCGACGGCACCTTCACGACTGCCGACGCTCCCGGCGGCTCTCAGGATAGCTTCGGTGTCGCGCTCGGCGACCTGGACGGGGACGGGGACCTGGATATCTTCGTGGCCAATTACGGCGGACCCAATCAGATCGTGACCAACAACGGCGACGGCACCTTTACCGCCGCGGACGCCCCGGGCGGCTCTCAGAATAGCGTCAGTGTCGTGCTCGGCGATCTGGACGGAGACGGGGACCTCGACGCCTTCGTGATCAACAGCGGCCAAGCCAATCAGATCGTGACCAACAACGGCGATGGTACCTTCACGGCTACGGACGCCCCCGGCGACTCTCAGTACAGCTTCGGTGTCGCGCTCGGCGACTTGGACGGTGACGGCGACATAACGGCGGTGAATGCGGACGGCCTGCCGAATCTTGGCACCGACGAGCTGTTGCCGAGCATGTACGCTGACATCTTGATCGGCTGAGGCTGCGGCCGACGGACGGGGCCGACACGGCGCCTCATGAGCCTCCAGAGTGCAAATGATGTCCTTGCTGACGTGAGGGCGGCGTTTCGGCGCTCGTTCTTGGCCGCCGGTCTGTTCAGCCTTGGCGTCAATGTCCTGATGCTGACGGTTCCCTTCTACATGTTGCAGATCTTTGACCGGGTGCTGCTCAGCCGAAGTCTGGAAACGCTCCTTCTCCTGACTTTGATCGCGGTGGCGGGGCTCCTGACATTGGGCCTGCTCGATGCCGTCCGCGGGCTTGTGGTGCTGCGGTTCGGCAGCTGGATGGAGCGCCAGCTGGGTGGATATGCGCTCGCCGCCGGCGTCATGAGAGGGCTTCGTCGGAGCCAGACGAACGCCCAAGGGCTGCGTGATCTGACAACCGTGCGGACCTTTCTGACCGGGCACGGCATCTTCCCGTTTCTCGATGCGCCGTGGACCCCTCTGTTCCTGCTGGCCGTCTTTCTGCTGCACCCAACACTGGGTTTGGTGGCAACCGCGGGCGCTCTCGTTTTGGCCGTCCTCGCGGTGACCAATGAAGTTGCGACGCGGCGGCTGAACGACCGCTCGTCGGAGACGACAAACAACGCCACCGAGGACGCTCACAAGGCGATGCGCAACGCTGATGCCATCGAGGCCATGGGTATGCTCCCGGCCCTCATCGACCGCTGGTACGGCAAGGCTGATGTCTCTCTGGCCATGCATGCGAGAGCAGCGGCGCGGAGTGTCGCTCTTACGTCGTTCTCGCGCTTCATCCGACTCGCTTTGCAGCTTGGCATCCTTGGCGTCGCCGCTTTCTACGTTGTCGAGAACCAGATCACGGCTGGTGCGATGGTTGCCGCCTCCATCCTACTGGGAAGAGCGCTGGCGCCGATCGAGATGGCCATAGGCTCCTGGCGCTCGGCAACGGCCGCGCGGAAAGCCTATCAGAATCTCCAGCGATTGATTCAAGGCACGCCGATGGGCAGGGCGCCGATCAAGCTTCCGCGCCCCAAAGGATGGCTCGTGGTGGACGGCATCACATTCTTTTATCCGGGAAGTAAGGACCCGCTGCTCCGGGGCGTCAGCTTCGCATTGCAACCGGGGGAATGCCTCGGCCTGGTCGGGCCTGCGGCGGCCGGCAAGACCACGCTCGCGCGCCTCGTGGCCGGCACATTGGTTCCCAGCCACGGCCACGTCCGCTTGGATGGCATGGAAATGTCTCAGTGGCCCACCACGGAGCGCGGTCGATACGTTGGCTATGTGCCGCAGGGCATCGAGCTCTTCAACGGCACGGTCGCCGAAAATATTGCGCGGATGCAGGACGGAGAGCGGGAAGCCGTGATCGAAGCCGCCCAGCTGGTGGGCGCACACGAGACGATCCTGAGCCTGCCGGACGGCTACGAGACGGAGATCGGAGATGCCGGCGCCGCCCTTTCCGGCGGACAGCGCCAACAAATTGCGCTGGCTCGCGCGGTCTACGGTGGTCCGTGCCTGGTGGTGTTTGACGAGCCGAGCGCCAGCTTGGATAGCCGGGGCGAGGCATACCTTCTTCATGCCTTGGAAACGCTCAGGGAGCGAGGTGTGACGACCGTTGTCGTGGCCCACCGGCCGACCCTCCTACAGAAGGCTGACAAGGTACTTCTGCTGCGCGATGGCATGGTCGAGGCGTTCGGGCCACGAAGCGAGCTGCTGCCGCGCCTTGTTCGACCGGCGGCCGCATTGCGTGCTCCTCAGCAGCTAGGCCAGGGCATATGGCTGACCTAGTCCCGATGCTCGCCCGAGATGCTGTTCCTCGCCCGCCTGGCCCGCCGCGCATGGGTCTCAGGCCGTTCGTGATCTTCGGAATTTCCGTCGTCGCGATTTTCTTCGGAGGACTTATCTGTTGGTCCGCATGGGCACCACTTGACAGTGCAGCCGTTGCGCCTGGGGTCGTCAGTCTCGACACCAATCGCAAAACGATTCAACACCTGGAAGGGGGCATCGTCTCCGAAATTCTGGTGGGCGAAGGGGATGAAGTCGAAGCCGGGCAAGTTCTGTTGCGACTGGACCCGCTGCAGGCTACGGCGAACCTGGAAAGGTTGAGGGCGGCGCTCGAGGCACTGAGCGCCAGCGCCGCCCGACTGGCCGCGGAACGAGACGGTCTTGACGGCGTGACTTTCCCGGACTGGATGGAAAGGCGTCGCGACGACATGCGCATCGCACAGCAGTTAGTCACCCAAACCAATCTATTCGAGGCGGGACAGCGGCGCTATGACGGATACGTCTCGATCTATCAGCAGCAGATCTCGCAACAGCAGGAGGAAATCAAAGGCCTCGAGGGCCAGATCGCTGCGGAGGAAGAGCAGCTCCGGCTGATACGCGAAGAGCTGGCAGATACGCGAAAGCTCTTTGAAAAGCGGCTTATCCCAAAGCCGCGACTGCTCGCCTTGGAACGCCACGAGGCCGAGCTGAAGGGCAATCGCAGCCGCCATCTGGCAGCCATCGCCCGCGCCGAGCAAAGTATCGGGGAAAAGAAGGTTCGGATCGCCGAACTGGACACGGCACGTGTGAACGAGGCGGTGCAGAAGCTACAGGACGTGCAAAGCCAAATTCTGGAACTCGACGAAAAAATTCGAACCGCCGAGGATATCCTCAAGCGTACGGAGATTCGGTCGCCGGTTAGCGGAAGTGTGTTGGGACTCAAGGTTCACACAGCGGGCGGGGTGATTGGGTCAGGCGAGCCTCTCATGGACATCGTTCCAAGGGACGAACGACTCCTCATCGAGGTTGAGATCGATCCATCGGACATAGAGACCGTCGTCCCCGGTCAGGCGACACAGGTGCGGCTCACGGCGTTCCAGCAACGCAACTTAGCGCCGCTGGAGGGGCGGCTCGTTTCTGTTTCAGCTGACCGGATGATCGACGAGCGCAAAGGTCGCGCGTTTTATCTCGGTCGTGTCGAGCTGCTGGTCGACCCCGCGACTGTGCTCGACGGCGGCATGATTCAGCCCGGGATGCAGGCTGCGGTTATAATCCTTACCGGCCGCGGTACCGTTCTCGATTATCTCCTGAGGCCCGTTTCCCAAATCTTCGAACGGGCGTTCCGGGAGCAGTGAATTCGCTTTGAGGTTGCATCTGTCTGGAATCGGATGCTGGGGGCGATCGATGAGAGCCAGCGGCGGACGGGCGAGGCGGCGAAGGGAGCAAAGGTCGTGCGCGAATTAGGTGCCGACGGATTGCGGGGAAGGGCTCAAGAGACTCCGCAAGGGGACATGGGCCGCACCTGCACTTCGATACGTGCCCAAATCGGTGTTCCGGCCGCTGACATCCTTCACCTGATGGCTCTGGATTGCCGTGGCGGTTCGCATAGGTAGGGACGCTGAAAGCGAGTAGACCCTCAGCGACGCATTTTCGCCTTGGTGGAGCGATCAGGACACGCCCCTTCGCCGGTATGGTGCTGATCTTCAGTCCAACGGCCAGAAGATCGGTATGACTGCCGTCGCGACCGCCCAGAGCGCCAGGTTCAGGGGCAAACCGACCTTGATGAAGTCGGTGAAGCGGTAGCCGCCGGCATTGTAGACGAAGGTGTTCGTCTGGTAGCCGATGGGCGTGGCGAAGCTGGCGCTCGCCGCGAACATGACCGCCACCACGAAGGGCCGCGGATCGACCCCGAGCTGGTGGGCGAGCCCTATCGAGATAGGCGTCAGGAGAATGGCCACGGCATTGTTGCTCATGATCTCGGTCAGGAGCGAGGTGGTCAGGTATACTGCGGAAAGTACCGCCACCGGCCCCAGCGTAGCGGCCGCGGCGGCCAAGCCGTCAACGATGAGCATCGCCGCCCCCGTCTCCTCCATCGCGACACCGAGGGCCAGCATGCCGAAGATCAGCATGAGGATGTTCCAGCGGATCGACGCGTAGGCCTCCTGGGCGTCGAGGCACCCCAGCGCCACGACCGCCGTTGCCGCGATCAGCGCCAAGGCGACGATCGGCAGCACCTCGAAGGCGGCCAGGATCATGACGAGAACGACCGCCGCGATCGCGACCGGCGCCTTGTCACGTCTCAGCGGGCGTTCGCTCGGCTGCGTCAGGTTGACCAGTTCCTGATAGTCGAACAACCGCTTCATGCTTTCCGGGGGACCCTCAAGAAGGAGGGTATCGCCCATCTCCAGGCGAAGGCTGTCGAAGTTGCCCGGTAGACCCGTGCCCTGGCGGTGAATGGCGAGGATATAGGCACCGTAAAGGCGGCCCAAGTTCAGGTCCGCCACGCGCCGCCGCAGGAATCGCGACTGCGGGCCCACGATACCTTCCATCACCACGGTTTCGAGCGCGCCCATCGGCTCGATCGCATGACCGTCATGACCTCCGAACGCCACATCGCCGGTGTCACGCAATCCCAGCACGTCGCCGACCTTGCTGCGGACCACCAGGCGGTCGCCGGCCTGAAGTTCGACCTCGTCCAGCCGAACGCGTAACGACACACCCCGGCGGATCAGGTCGATTACGAGCAGACCGCGCTCTTCCGTAAACCCCGCATCCTTGAGCCGTTTACCGATGAGTGGCGACTCGAGCGGCACAAGCACGTCCGTGAAAAAATGCCGGTCCTCGGAGCGCGGCAGCAAGCCGGCCAAGCTCTCGCGGCTCGGCAGCAGCCATTGGCCGACGAAAAGCAGATAAACGATGCCGACGGCGCCCATGATCGCGCCGGCGGCCGTGATCTCGAACATGCCGAACGGCGCGAGCCCCTGCTGCTGGGCCACCCCGTCGACGAGAATATTGGTCGACGTGCCGATCAGGGTGGTGGTTCCGCCGAAGATGCTGGCGAATGAAAGAGGGATCAGCAGCTTGGTGGGAGCGAGACTGAGTGCCGTCGCGAGGCTGATCACGACCGGCGTCAGAATGACCACGACGGGCGTGTTGTTGATGAACGCCGACAGGACCATCACGCTCATCATCATGGTTGCGAGCGCGAGAATGGGCGACCGGCCCGCCGCTTTGGAGACGACACGTCCGAGCCAATCGATCACGCCCGTTCGCTCGAGACCTGCGCTGAGCACGAACATCGCGGCGACGGTGATCGGAGCGCTGTTGCTGAAGACGGCAAGGACGTCGTCCGTGCCGAGAATGCCTGTGAGCAGCAGGGCGCCCACGGCACCGAGCGCGACGATGTCGGGCGCCATCCGCTCCCGGACGAACCCGAAAAACACCACCACCACAAGGATCAGAACGATGCCGATCTGCAGAGACGGCCAATCCAGGATGCCCATTCAACGTCCACTCTCTCAGCACGACCTCGCGAGCAAGAACTGCGGAACCGTACGATTAGACTACGGCACTCCCAGTAGACAAAGCCAGTGTCGAAGTTACGAACCTTCGGACCCGGTCGTCGCACACTGGACCGCCATTCCCGCACACTCAGGCTTCGGCGGATTTCGGGCGGTCATCGTCCATGAATTAAGCCGACCGCTTCGATCGACGCGATCCGATGGCAGCGTCACGAAATTGCGTTTGCCGCAGATCACGAGCCAAACCGCAGGTTGCGGCTCGTTTCCGAGTCATCCAGTCGACCCCCCGGGAGGGCGTCGCGCCGCCCCGCGTTCGCGTGATCAGTCCCGTTCGTTTCCTGTTCATTCGTGTAGTCCGGCTTTTGCCGAAGCGCATCGGTCCCAGGCCGGTGCCGGCCGACGCGCAGCGCCATCCTGGGCCTGCGAAGACGACGACCACAGGCGCGCCAAATGAAGCACGCCTGCGGTGCCTGGAACCACGGATTCTTGGTGGTGGCCTATTCAGCCGGCTTGACGTCCATTGCGATGAGCTGTCCGTTTTGCTCCTCGACGGTGACGATAACCTGCATGCCGGGCACGAGGCCCTCGAGCGAGACGCCTTCAGCGAGAACGAAAGACTCACCGCTATCGAGAATGATGGTGCCTTGTTCCGTGCTGATCGATGCGAGCACACCG
>DASWIN010000007.1:0-13111 GCA_036397655.1 Nitrospiraceae bacterium
GTTTCTCCCGTGCCGGGCCGCTTGTTTTTCGCAGGAGAATCTCCGATGAACCGGGAATCAGGAAATTCGGCATCGGGCCGAGCTCCTGGTAGCCGTTTTTCCCATAGAACTTCCGCGCGTCCTTGTTGAAGTCGGAGACGCAGGCAAACAGGTTCTTTGCCCGGGCGAAGACCAGCCCTTCCAGATGCGTGAGCAGGGCGCTCCCCAAGCCTTTACCGCGCGCCGCGGGGGCGATCACGAGCAATTCCAGGTAGTCCCCCATGAGAAACTTTTGCCGCAGTAGGGCGAAGCCCGCGAGGTCTCTATCCGACTCGATCACAAATCCGTCCCGGCCGGCCGGCAGCGGATCGAAGAGTTTCTTCCAGTCCGCGTCGGTGTACCCCAGCGTCTTCCACGGCTCGGAGTCGGCCAGCATGGCCACGACGGCGTGGCGGTCTGCCGGTTCGTACGCTCGGATTCGCGTCGTCATGGACGCACCGGCTGGGTACAGGCCAGCAATTCGCTGACGGTGACCGGTTTGAGCCCGCGTTTGGGGAGATGGTCGCGTGTGAGCGCTTCGACGACCTCGCGGGTGTGCCGTCCTTTCCCGTTGGCGTGGAAGACGATGACGCTGCCGCCCTGCGTTGCGGCGGCCACATGGGAGAGCATCTTGCCGGCGGACAGAAACGGATCCGGATCACCCGAGATCACGTTCCACAAAATGAACTGCAACGCCAGCTTCCGGACCACCTCGAGGGTCAGATTGTTGTACTCGCCGTACGGCGGACGAAAGAGCGGCGTCTGCACGCCGTACCGGGATTTCAGGAGATCCACGGCCCCGACGATTTCCGCCTGTTGGTGTCTTCCATCCAGCGTCGTCAGGTGGGCATGGGCCTGGCCGTGGGTTCCCATTTCGAAGAAGGGGACCGCCAGCAGTTTCTTCATCTCGACATCGTGCTTCTCAATCCAGCGGCCTGAGACAAAAAACGTGGCGGGGATCTTGTGCTCGATCAGGTAGTCGATGAGCGCGGCGTCGTATCCCGTTCCCTGCCGGACCGGGCAGAGGTCGAAGGTCAGGGCCACGGCCCGGCAGTTGGCCGGGCCTTCGCGGACCACCTGCGCGGCGCCGTCTCCGATCGCCGCGAGAAAGACGCTCACGCCGGCTGCCAGCAGGCAGCGGCGCAATCCGGTGTTCATGTCCGCGAGTATACCCGATTTCCGCGGGGGTCGACTGCGTGATTCACGCAGCCGCGTCGGGCTTGCCGGCGGGGGGCGATGGGCTTTGTAAGACTTGCAGCCTGTGGACCACGGCGGCGCTGTAAAGAAAGAGCACCGCCGAGTAATAGACCCACAGGAGAAAAATCACGATGAAGAGCAACGAGCCATACATGCGGTTGTAGTAGGCGGTGAGGCCGCCGACGTACGAACTGAACAGGTGCTTGGCGATTTCCCACAGCAGCGTCAACACCAGCCCGCCGACCGCCGCCTGGCGCCACGTCGGGCGGTATTTGGGGAGGTACCGGTAGAGACAGGACACGGTCGCGAAGACCGACGCGAAGGGCAGGATGTAGCCCAGCAGGAACCCGTGGGCGGCGATGGCGATGATGTCGATGCCGCCCATTGCCGGGGCGTTGGACACCAGCACGTCCATCACCTGAGTGATGCCGTAAGAGAGGGCCATGAGGAGCTCGACGAAACTGAGGGCGACGACCGACATGACGGTGGAAATGAGGGGGTTGCGCGTCTGGGCGGTTTCGAAGACCACGTTGACGGCGTAATCCACTTCGTAGAAGACCAGCCCGCTGAACCAGATAAAGGCCAGCAGCCCGATCCAGCCGACGATGCCTTCGCCGGCGGCGTGTTGCAGCTCACCGACCAGATCGATGCCCACGCCGGGCAGCAGGCCCGTAATAAAACTCGCAAGAAACTCGAACCGTGCCATGTCCTGGCTGGCGAAGAGCCCGATGGCATACAGCAGAAGGCCGATCATCGGGAAAAAGGACAGGAGCGTGAAAAACGACAGGGAGGCGGCGAGGCTCATGCACCCGAGCCGGTTGAAATCGGCCATCGCACCCGCCAGGGCCCGGACGAACGTGACGATGGTGGTCCAGAAGAGCTTCATGGTCGATGGTCAACGGTCATGGGAGGTAGTTGGTCATTGGTCAAGGGTCATTGGTAAGGCCCTGAATTGACCATTGACCGATGACCAATGACTGATGACGCCTTTGCCTGTTCACCGCAGCACGAGGACTGCCTGCGTGGCGAAGGACACCAGGGGGTTGGGGTAAAGCCCGAAGACCAGCACGCCGGCAAAGGCGCAGGCCAGCGCGACGGCCAGGGCCGGCGAGGTGGCCAGCCGCGGCGCGATGCCGGCCGTCTCCGGCTCCCGCATGTACATGACCAGCACGACGCGCAGGTAATAATAGGCCGAGATCGCGGCGAAGATCACCCCGACGACGGCGAGCCAGGCCAGGTCTGCCTTCACCGCCGCCATGAACAGATAAAATTTGCCGATGAACCCCGCGGTCGGGGGGATGCCGGCAAGCGACGCCATGAAGGCCAGCATGAGGAAGGCGGCCACCGGCTGCCGCTTGGCCAGACCCGCATAGTCCTCGATCTCCTCCCCTTCGACACCGCTTTTCCTGAGCATCGCCACGACGGCGAAGGCGCCCAGCGTCATAAAGGCGTAAATGGCCAGGTAGAGCATCACGCTGGAGAGGCCGAAGGCCTGCGCAGCCCGGTCGGCCGGCTCGTAGCCGGCCACCACGGCGCCGATGAGGGCATAGCCGGCATTCGCGATGCTCGAGTAGGCCAGCATCCGCTTGATGTTGGTCTGCACGATGGCCACGACGTTGCCGAGGACCAGCGTGGCGAGGCAGAGGATCAGGAACAGCACATACCAGTCGGCCTTCAATCCGCCCAGGCCATCCAGGAACACCCGCAGGAACGCGGCGAAGCTGGCGGCCTTCGATGCGACGGCCATGAAGGCCGTCACCGACGTCGGGGAGCCTTCGTAGACATCCGGCGTCCACATGTGGAAGGGGACGGCGGCAATCTTGAACCCGAATCCGACGGCCAGGAGGACCATGGCGAGGGTCAACATCGGGTCATCCTGACCGCGGGCCGACACAGCCACCGCGATGGCCGAGAGGCGGGTGCTGCCGGAGGCGCCGTAGAGTAGCGAGATGCCGTAGAGCAGCATGCCGGAGGAGAAAGCGCCGAGCACGAAGTACTTGGCCGACGCCTCCAGCGAACGGGCCTCGAACCGCTTGAAACCGGCCAGGATGTACAACGACAACGACATCAGCTCCATGCCCAGGTAAATCGTGAGCAGGTCGGCGGCCGAGACCATCACCATCATGCCGGACAGCGACAATAAGATAAAGCCGTAGTACTCGCCCAGGTTGATCCGTTCGGCTTTCAGATAACCGAGCGACAGCAGAATCGTGAAGCCGGTCGCGCCGTAGAGCAGCAGTTTCCAGAATCCGGAAAAGGGATCGAGAATGACGAGGTCGCTGAAGGCCGATACCGACGTGCCCATCCGCGATATCGTCAGGTGGGCACAGGCGGCCAGGGCGGCCACGCTGAACCAGGCCAGCCAGTCCTTGCGGGACGGCGGCGTGATCGGATCCAGGGCCAGCACGAGGCAGGCCGCGCCGATCACGATCAGCTCCGGAAGAATGGCGACGATATCAGAGAGTGGAAGCGTCATCGGTCAATAGTCATTGGTCAATGGTTTGGCCTCGGGCAACGGCTTTTGGTTCTTCGTTGACCATTGACCGTTGACCAGTGACTTCCGGCGCGATGCGCCGGGCGGTTTCAAAATCGCCGACGTCCACGTGTTCGACCAGGTCGTTCACACTCGCATGCATTTTCACGAGCAGCGGGTTCGGAAAGAATCCGATCCAGAACACGAGCGCGACCAGCGGCGCCATCGTGACCATCTCGCGCAGGTTTAAATCGTGGAGGTGCGACGCGTGGGCCGCGTTCGGCACGCCGAACACCACGCGTTGCAGCATCCAGAGGAGATAGGCGGCGGCCAGGATAATGCCCAGCGAGGCGACGGCGGCGATCCAATGGCTCCAGAAAAAGGTGCCGACCAGCACCAGGAACTCGCCAACGAAGCTGTTCGTTCCCGGCAGCCCCAGGGACGAGAGCGAGAATATAACGAGGACCGTCGCGTAGCGCGGCATCGGGCTGGCCAGTCCGGTGTTGTCGGCGATCATACGGCTGTGTGTCCGTTCGTAGATGACGCCGACGCACAGGAACAACGCGCCGGTCGTGATGCCGTGGTTCACCATCTGCAGAATGGCCCCCTCGATGCCCTGGGCGTTGAGCACGAAGATGCCGAGGGTCACGAAGCCCATGTGGCTGACGCTGGAATAGGCGATGAGTTTCTTGAGATCGGCCTGCGCGAGCGCCATGTAGGCGCCGTAGATGATGGCGATCAGCGAGAGGGTCACCATGACCGGCATGAAGGTGGCGGTGGCATCCGGCAGCATGGGGAGCGAGAACCGCAGGAAACCGTAGGCCCCCATCTTCAGGAGCACGCTCGCCAGAAGCACGCTGCCCGCCGTGGGCGCCTCGACGTGGGCATCCGGCAGCCAGGTGTGGAAGGGCCACATCGGCACCTTGACGGCGAAGGCCGCGAAGAAGGCCCAGAACAGCCAGTTCTGCAGTGCCGGCTCATACTCGACGCGGGTTAACAGGAGAATGTCGAACGTCTGCCCGCCCTGGACGAACAGCACGAGAATCGCGACCAGCAGCAGCACGCTGCCGACCAGCGTGTAGAGGAAGAATTTCACCGCGGCATAGAGGCGGTTCGGCCCTCCCCAGACCCCGATCAGCAGGTACATCGGGATCAGCATCGCCTCCCAGAACACATAAAACAGTACGAAGTCCAGCGCGACAAAGACGCCGAGCATGGCGGTTTCCATGACCAGCAGCACGGACATGAATTCCTTGACCCGGGTCTCGATCGCGCGCCAGGAGCAGAGCACGCAGAATGGCGTGAGGAAGGTCGTCAGCAGCAGCAGTGGAAGGCTGATGCCGTCCACGCCGACGCTGTAGCTGATCGGGGGCGAGGCGATCCACGCGACCTGTTCGACAAACTGCATGCGGGGCGTCGAGGGATCAAAGAGGGACCAGAGTGGAAGCGAGAGGACGACGTCGAAGAGCGACACCGACAGCGCGATCCACCGGATCATGTGGTGTGCCGTCTTGTCGACCAGCAACAGCAGCAACGCGCCGGCCAACGGCAGAAACACGATGGTCGTGAGCCAGGGGAACCCGCCGGTCTGAAGCATCACATCGCTCATCTAATGAACCCTGTCATTAGTCATTGGTCAAAGGTCATTGGGAAGTCACCATGGTCTCGCCATTGACCAATGACCATTGACCCTTGACGCCTTTCTTAAAACAGCAGGAACGCTGTCAATATCACCACCGTGCCCAGGGCCATCCCCAGCGCGTAATGCTGCGTCTGCCCGCTCTGGAACAGGCGCATCAGCCATCCCCACCAGGCGATGGCACGGGCCGTGCCGTTCACGGCCCCGTCGATGATCGCCATGTCCACCTTCTGCCACAAGCGGTCGGCCAGCGTGAACGTCGGGCGTACGATCGTGCGGTCGTAGGCCTCGTCCACGAACCATTTATTCAAGGACAGACGATAGAGCCGCTGCCATTGCTGCGCGAGACGGTCAGACAGGCCGGGCGCCTTGACGTAGACATAATAGGCGGCGGCGATGCCCGCGAGTCCCATGAGCGTTGCCACGGCCATGATGACGGTGGCGGCCTGGCCGTGGTGCGTTCCCGCTGCACGCGCGGCGGGGCCGGGAAGGGCCGGCGCAAGAAATTCGAAGATGCCGAAATAGCCGGCCGCGACAGACAGCAGCGCCAGCACGAGCAACGGGACGGTGACCGTCGGGGACGGTTCATGAATGCCCTGCGCGCCGCCAGGCCCGTGGCTTCCCTCGGCTTCGCCGAGAGGCGAGCGCCCCGAGGCGAGCGTCGACGCAGGCGCGCCGCCATGTCCCTGAGCATGCCCGTGCCCATGTGCCCCACCGCGATAGGTGCCCCAGAACGTCACGAAGACGAGGCGGAAGCTGTAGAAGGCCGTCAGCAGCGCGGTGAGCAGGCCGAACACCGTAAGGATCCGTCCGAGCGACCCGGAGTACCAGGCCGAGACAAGCAGCTCGTCCTTGCTGAAGAAGCCCGCGGTCAGCGGGAAGCCGGCAAGGGCCAGCGAGCCGATGACGAAGGTCCAGTAAGTGACGGGCAGCTTGTCCTTGAGTCCGCCCATGTGGCGCATGTCCTGTTCGTGGTGCAGCGCGATGATCACCGAGCCGCAGCCGAGGAACAGGAGCGCCTTGAACGCGCCGTGGGTCAATAAGTGATAGATCCCGGCCGCGTAGGCGCCCAGGCCGCAGGCCATCATCATGTAGCCGAGCTGGCTGACGGTCGAGTAGGCCACGACGCGTTTGATGTCGGTCTGCGTCAGCGCGATCGTGGCGCCCAGGACCATCGTCAAGGCGCCGGTGACGGCCACCACGTCCATGGCCGTCGCCGAGAGGTTGTAGAGCGGGTGCAGCCGCGCCACCATGAACACGCCGGCGGTCACCATCGTGGCGGCATGGATCAGGGCCGAGATCGGGGTTGGCCCTTCCATGGCGTCCGGCAGCCAGACGTGCAGCGGCACCTGCGCCGACTTGCCCACCGCGCCGGTGAAGAGCAGCAGGCACATCAAGGTCAGCGTGGACACTTCCCATGTCCCGCCGAAGGGGCGCAGGAGATTGACAGTCTCGCCGGCGAGGTCGGCGGCCTGCGCGAAGACGTGCCGGTATTCCAGCGAGCCGAAGCTGTACCAGACGAGCAGCAGCCCGAGCAGGAACCCGAAATCGCCGATGCGGTTGATGACGAAGGCCTTGGTCGCCGCCGAACAGGCCGATGGCCGCTCGTACCAGTGGCCGATCAGCAGATAGGAACAGAGGCCGACCGCCTCCCAGAACACGAACAGCTGGAGAAAGTTGTCCGCCATCACCAGCATCAGCATGGAGAAGGTGAACAGGGCGATATAGGCGAAAAACCGCGCGTAGCCCTTCTCGCCGTGCATGTAGCCGATCGTATAGATGTGGACGAGCGCGCTGACGGTATTGACCAGGATCAGCATGCAGGCCGTGAGGCGGTCGATCGAGATGCCGAGGCCGATGCGCAGATCGCCGGAGGTCAGCCACGTGTACAGCGGCACGGATGTGTGGCGCCCTTCCGCCACCTGCAGGAACGCCAGGACGGAAAGGATCAGCGACACCACCACGGCCGGCACGGCGACCAGGTGCGCCTTGTCCTTGATCCAATGGCCGAACAGGCCCAGGATCAGGAACGCGGCGAAGGGGAGCAATGGGATGAGGATGTATTCCATAGGTGCAGAATGGTCAATGGTCAATGGTCAATGGGTGAAGCAAGAAGCAGATGTCGTTTCTCTTTACCATTGACCGATGACTCGTGACCGTTGACATCTGTTTCACCACTTCATGAGCTGGAAGTCGTCCACGTTGATGCTTGACTTGCTGCGGTGCAGGGCGATGATGATCGCCAGCCCGACGGCGACTTCGGCCGCCGCCACGGTCAGCGTGAAGAAGACGAAGACCTGCCCGGCGACATCGTGGAAATAGTTCGAAAAGGCGACGAAGTTGATGTTGGTCGCGTTCAGCATCAGCTCCACCGACAACAGGATGATGATGATGTTCCGCCGGATCAGCACGCCCACCATGCCGATGATGAACACGATCGCGCTGAGGATCACGTAGTAGAAGACAGGAATGGTCATTGGTCACTCGTCATTGGTCGTTGGGTTAAGAAGTTGTCTGAATCCAGCATCTATTGCTCGCGAGTGACTATTGACCGATGACCATTGACCTACCGTTCACGTTCGAACAGGTCCCGCTTCGCGAGCACGATGGCGCCGATCATGGCCACCAGCAGGATCAGCGAAGCCACCTCAAAGGGGAACACATAGGTCGAGTAGAGGACTTCGCCGATTGCCTCCGTATTGCCGATGGCGCGCGCAGGCGGAATGGCCTTCGGCGGGGAGGGCGCGCTGCCTTGATGCAGCATCAATAGGATTACCTCGGTCAGGAGCGTGACGCCCAGCAGGGCGCCGAGGGGGAGTTGGGCATGGTAGCGGTCCTCGCGTTTGACGTTCAGGAGCATGACGACGAACAGGTAGAGCACGAGAATCGCACCGGCATAGACGATGATCTGGACGGCGGCCACGAACTCCGCGTGGAGCGTGACGTAGAGCCCCGCCACGTGAAAGAACATGATCAGGAGCGAGAGCACGCTGTAGACGGGGTTGCGCAGCGCCACCACCAGAACGGAGGTCAGGACGATGACGCCGGCGAGGTAAAAGAAGAAAAGCTGGGCCACGGTCAGCTCGGGTTACTCATGAATGCCGTCGCGAGGCAACGGAGACCGAAGGCCGCCGTGGCTCCTCGCAAGCAAGGACGACGCAGGTGTACTCCAAGCAGTACATCGAGGCGGCCGAGCGAGAAGAGCCGCGCCGGGCGAGAGGATCTGTTGCCGCAGTAGGTGTTCATGGGTAATCCGAGCTGTTAGCCTTCCTTCTGGGGCAGGTTCTTGAATGCGACGTTAAAGAAGGCGACGTTCGGGTGCTGGAATTCGAGGCGCTTCTCGCGCACCGGGTAGGAGCGGTCGCCGATCGCCAGCAGTTGCTGCTTGTTCAGATGCAGGTGCCGCTTGTCGTAGACGGCCCACTCGTATTCGCGGGTCATGCCGAGCGCGTCCACCGGGCAGGCGTCGACGCAGAGCCCGCAGAAGAGGCAGCGGGTCATGTCCATGTAATATTCCTTGGCGAAGCGCTTGGTCGGCTCGCCGGGCACTTCCGAGCTGACCACGCGAATGACGCGCGAAGGGCAGGCCGCTTCGCAGAGATCGCAGCCGACGCACTTTTCGGTCCCATCGTCGTAGCGCAGGAGGGCCAGCATGCCGCGATAGCTGTCCGGCAGCGTCCGCTTCTCATGCGGGTACTGGAGCGTGATGGGCTTATAGTTCACCAAGTGCCGCATCGTGGCCATCATGCCGACGAGGATCTCGTAGAAGGTGATGGTCTTCAACCAGGCTTTAAACTTCATGTTTGTCTGGTTTGTTTTGTTTGTTTGGTTCATCTGGTTCGCATGCTACAAGACAAACCAGATAAACGAGACAAACCAAATCAACCCTCCTTAACGTGGAAAGAGATACGCCGCAATCGCGGTCACCAGGATGTTGCCCAGCGCGATCGGGAGCATCACCTTCCAGCCGAACCGCATGAGCTGGTCGTAGCGCAGGCGCGGCAGCGTCGCGCGCAGCCAGAAAAATAAAAACAGGAAAAACCAGACCTTGGCGGCGAACCACGCGACGTTTTCAATCCACGCGAGGTGCGCAAAGCCCAACCGAGCGAGCGCCGTGCCAGGATAGGGTGCGTTCCAACCGCCCAGGAACAACGCGGCGGCGATGCAGGACACCAGGATCATGTTGCCGTACTCGGCGATGAAGAAGAAGGCGAACCGCATCCCGCTGTATTCGGTGAAGAAGCCGGCCACCAGCTCGCTCTCCGCTTCCGGCAGGTCGAAGGGGACGCGGTTGGTCTCCGCCACGGCCGAAATCACGTAGACGACGAAGGCGAAGATCTGGGTGTGGATCGGGAACCAGCCGTTGGGCGGCACGCCCACGATGAACCAGTGCCAGAACCCGCCTGCCTGCGCCTCCGTGATCTTGACGAGGCTCAGCGAGCCGGCGAGCAGCAGCACGCCGACGATTGCCAGGCCGACGTTGAGCTCGTAGCTGATGACCTGCGCGGCAGCGCGCAAGCCACCCAGGAGCGAGTACTTGCTGTTCGAGGCCCAGCCGCCGAGGATGATGCCGTAGGCGCCGATCGAGGTGAACGCCAGGATGTACAGAATGCCGATGTTGATGTCGCTGATGATGAAGGGCTTGAACTGCACGCCGAACAGTTCGATCGTCGAGTCCGGCCCGAAGGGCACGACGGCGAAGCCGATCAGCGCCGGCACCAATGCCAGGATCGGTGCGAGGCTGAAGAGGAACCTGTTCGCGCCGGCCGGCACGATGTCCTCCTTGAAAAAGAGCTTCAAGCCGTCGGCGACCGGTTGCAGGATGCCGTAGGGACCGACTTCCATGGGCCCCATCCGATCCTGCATCCAGCCGAGCACCTTGCGCTCCGCCAGGGTGAGGACCATGATCGTCAGCATGATCACGCCCATCACGACGGCGATCTGGGCCAGGGAAAACGCCGCTCTCAATGCCAGTTCAGCCACAGGTCCTCTCCTTGGTTCCGTTGAGCCCGTTTAGCCAGTTAAGTCCGTTGGGTCTGTTTGGTCCGTTGGGTCGTAACGGAAGTAACGGGCATAACCGGCTCAACGTCATAACGTTCATGCGCGCTCTACCTTCACGCGCGCGGTCTTGTAATACGGCACGCCGGTCTGCGGATCGGCTGTCACGCTCACAAGGCGGCGCAGGTCCTGATCGAAATGCTCCGGAAACACCGCCAGTCCTTCCGGGATCCGGTCCTGCAGCTTGACCGTGGTCGTCATCTCACCCAGTTGATTGGAAATACGGACCCGGCTTCCATCGGCCAGGCCCAGCCTGCCTGCGTCCGCGGGATTCACCGCCAACGCGCCGATGGATTGAATCTGCAATAGCCCTTTTGCCCGCGTCGAGTATTTCCCGGAATGGAACAGGCTCTGCTGCGATACCAAGGTAAATTCGTTGCCCTGCCCGGAACCTCGAACCTCGCCTTCGCGGGCCGAAGCGCTCCGGCGCGCAGGCTCGAACTTCGAACCTCCGAGCCGGTAGCGCTCGCCCAGGTCTTCCGCATAGCCTTGCTGCAGGTACCTTGTCAGGACGGCGTCGTCCGGACGCGAGGGCTTGGGCGCGGGGCCGAGCAGGCCGTGGTCTGGCAGCAGGCTGCGGATCTCATTGGTAATTTCCTTCGCGGCGCCGTATTCGATCGGCGCGCCCATGAGCACGGACAGGGCCGAGAGAATTTCCCAGTCGGGTCGGCTCTCGCCCAGCGGTTCGATCGCGTGCCGGACCGGCTGCACGTGGCCTTCGGTGTTCGTGAAGGTGCCGTCCTTCTCCGCATAGGAGCAGGCGGGTAGGACGACATGCGCGAGCGCCGCCGTCTCGGTCAGGAACAGTTCCTGGCAGACGAGTAAATCCAGTTTCTCGAGCGCCTCCTTGGCTTTGCTTGAGGGCGGTAGCGAGGCTGCAGGGTTCTCGCCCACGACAAACATGGCCTTGACCGTGCCTGTGCGGGCCTCGTCCAGCATCTCCAGCAATGTCCGGCCCGGTGTTTGGGGCACTTCTTCCTTCCACTGTTGTGCGATGCGCCGGCGCGCGGCTTGATCGCCGAGGTCGGCCGGACCCGGGAGGTATTCAGCCACCGCGCCCATCTCGATGGCGCCCTGATCGTTGTTCTCTTCGGCCAGCGGGGCCACGCCGCAGCCGGCCAGGCCGTGGTGGCCCGTCAGGAGCAGCAGATCGAGGAGCGTCGTCATGAGGCCCGAGCCGCCGGGCTGCCGCAACACGCCCTGGCCGACGAGGATGATTGCGCGGGACGCTTTCGCGAAGTCGCGGGCCGCCTCTTTCAACGCCGCGGACGTTGTCCCGCCTGCCTGTTCGATCGCCGGCCAGGCCACCGCCTTCACGGCGTCCCCGACGGCCTTTACGTAGGCGGGGGCGCGCTGCGTGAGCGGCTGGGCGACGAGTCCTTCCTCCACGACGGCCTTGATGAGCCCCAGCACGACCGCCTGGAACCGGTCCGGGTGCGCCCCGAAATGGTGCGCCGACAGGTTCGCGATGTTGCTGATCGTCCCGACCGCCGGCAGCAGCGCCTCGACCGTGATGAGCGAAGCCCCGTTCTTCTTCACCGCCTCCTTGACCTTGAGGCCGGTGATCGGGTTGGCCTCGGTGATGTTCGTGCCGACGAGCAACAGGGCCCCGGCGTCGACGATGTCCTCGAACGTCACCGTCCATCGATGGGTGCCCTGCACGCGGCGCAGCGCGCGGACGCCGTTGATGTGGCCGTACCGGGCGCTGCTGTCGAGCTTGTTCGTGCCGATGGCGAGCCGCATGAATTTCTGGAACACGTAGAGGTCTTCGTTCGTGCAGCGGGAGGCGATCAGGCCGGCGAAGGCCTGGCCGCCGTGCGCCAGCTTCAACTGCATGGCCCGTTCGGCCACGTATTCGAGCGCGTCCTCCCAGGTCGCCTGGATCAGCTTCCCGTCGCGCCGGATCAGCGGGTGGGTCAGCCGGTCTTCGTGCGTGCTGACGTGGTAGCCGAAGAAGCCGCGCGCGCAGAGGTCGCCGTTGTTGCGGCCGGCGCCATGCGCGGACATGACTTCTATCAGATCATTGCCCTTCGTCTGCAAGGTGATCTGGCAGCCGTCGCCGCAGTAGGTGCAGATCGTATCGGCGCGCTTGAGCATCCAGGGGCGGAACTCGTACATGGACAGCCGGCTCGTGATGGCGCCGACGGGGCAGATCTGCACGCAGCCGCCGCAGAACTCGCAGTCCAGCGGATGGGCGCCGAAGTGCTTGATCTCCGTCATGGTGCCCCGGCCGGACGGCGCCAGCGCGTTCACGTCCATCACCTGGTCGCAGTAGCGCACGCAGCGCAGGCACTGCACGCAGCGGTTCATCTGCGTCTCGATCACCGGGCTGAAATATTCCTTCGGGAAGATCCGCTTGGTTTCGGCGAACCGGCTGGTGGTCGGCGTGTACTCATGCGAGAAGTCCTGGAGGTCGCAGCGGCCGCCCTGGTCGCAGACCGGGCAGTCCAGCGGATGGTTGGCCAGGATGAACTCCAGGACGGACTTGTGCGCCTCGTTGACGACGGTCGTGGCGGTGCGGACGACCATGCCCTCGGCCACCGGCGTGCTGCAGGAGGTCTGGAGCTTGGGCACCTTTTCGATCTCGACCAGGCACATGCGGCAGTTGGCGTCCGGCGTGAGCTTGGGGTGATAGCAGAAATGCGGGATCATCACGCCCATCTGGCGCGCTGCTTCGATGACGAGCGTCCCCTTGGGGACCGTCACCTGGACCCCGTCGATCGTCA
>DASWIN010000008.1:0-6255 GCA_036397655.1 Nitrospiraceae bacterium
CGTCGTCTTTTTATTGTATTCTCTCCAACGCCTCCCGACACCGGCTCCGCACCGTCTGATCCCAGTCTTCCTTCGCCATGTATTCGAGCTTTTCTTTCGCTTCCTTCGCCCGCATCCGCCCCAGCCCCAGCGCCGCCTGCGACCGCACCCACCAGTGGTCGTCCTCGAGCACCTGCATCAGGATGGGCACGACTTCCGGGGTCCGCACCACGCTCAGATAGCTGGCCGCCATGCCGCGCACCCGATGCTGCTTATCGCCGACGGCCGACTTCAGCGTCCGGCTGAAAATGTCCAGGAAATCCTTCTCCACCGCCTCCAGCCCCGTTAGGCGGTACTCATTCAACTCGATCAGCTCGCAGGCCAGGTCAAACCGTTTCTCCCGCGACGTCTCGCGCTGAAATCGACCCAGGAGCGCCGCCCGCTCCCGCCGGATCCCCACGCGCCGGCTGATGCTGCGCACAAGCCGCCAGACCAGGAAGAGAACCACCACCGTCAGGGCTACCAGCGGAACCGCCTGCTCGACGATCTGGTCCTGCATATCCAGCGGAAGGCGCTTCCAGATCCAGACGCAGGCGACGACGAAGCCCACGAGCAGGAGCGCAACCGTTGGATTGACCTGGCCCTTTTCTGTCCTCTGGATCACAGCGCGCATCATAGGTTGAAGCCGGCACCCCGTCAACGCAGGCCCCACCCGGCAACACGTTGACACTTGATACTAACTAGGACTATCATAGCCCTATGGAACTGCCCCATCTCAAGGATGACCCGTATCTCAAAATACTCCGCCCACTCGTCGAGGCCTACCTGGCCTTCTGCCGGGAGGACAGCCGTCACATCAAATCGCTGAAGCTAACGCCGTCGCAGTTCGACGTCGTCGCCACCCTGGGCGACACGGACGGCATGACCTGCGCCGAACTCTCCAACGCCACGCTGGTCACAAAAGGCACGCTGACCGGCGTGCTGGATCGGCTGGGCGCGAAGGGATTCATCAAACGGGAAACCGTTGCTGGCGACCGCCGTTGCACCAAGATCAAGCTGACGGAGAAGGGCGACGCCCTGTTTCGGAAGGTCTTCGCCGCCCACATCGCGCACATCCGCCCATTCTTCGAGCGGGCCTTGAGCCAGAAGGACGTCGAGCAGATGCGGACGCTCCTGCTCCGCATCCGCGACAGTTTCCAGAAAGGATACTAGATGGACAAGCCGGCAGATACGCAACATCCGATTCATGACCTGCTCGCACGCCGCTGGAGCCCGCGCGCCTTTTCGGACCGGCCCGTTGCGCCGGACGTCCTCCGGAGCCTCTGGGAGGCCGCCCGCTGGGCGCCGTCCAGCGCCAATGTGCAACCGTGGAGCTTTATCGTGGCGACCAGGGATGACCGGCAGGAGTTCGGCCGCATGCTGGAGTGCCTGGTCGAAGGCAACCAAGTCTGGGCCAAGCAGGCGCCGGTGCTGATGATCTCGGTGGCCGCCAAGCTCGACCGTGACAAGGATCCCAATCTCCACGCCTGGCACGATGTCGGACAAGCCGTTGCCGACCTGTCCGTGCAGGCGACCGCGCTGGGGCTCTTCGTGCATCAGATGGCCGGGATCCTGCCGGACAAGATCCGCGAGCTCTACCAGATCCCCGATTCGCACGAACCGGTGACGGGCATCGCGCTGGGCTATCCCGGCACGCCGGAGCAACTCCCGGACAAGCTGCGCCAGCGTGAAACAGCCCCGCGGACCAGGAAACCGATTGGCGAATTTGTCTTCTCGGGCCGCTGGGGCCAGACTTCGCAGATAGCCAAAGGCTGAGGTTGAGGCTCAGATGAACGGCTCTCAACACGAGGATTCGATCTTTTCTCAACCTTAACCTCAACCTAAACCTTCTTTCTATGTCTGCTTCGCGCAATCGCCGCTGCGAATGGGCCGCCAGCGATCTGATGGCCCGCTACCACGACCGGGAGTGGGGCGTGCCGGTGCACAACGACCGCCGGCTCTTTGAACTTCTCCTGCTCGAAGGGGCCCAGGCCGGCTTGAGCTGGGAAACCGTCCTGAAAAAACGCCCCGCCTATCGAAAAGCCTTCGATAATTTCGACGCGAAGAAGATCGCCCGCTATACTTCCGGCAAGGCCAAACAACTGCTCGCGAACCCCGGCATCATCCGGAACCGGCTCAAGATCAAGGCCGCAACTCAAAATGCCATGGCCTTTCTCGCCGTCCAACGGGAATTTGGCACCTTTGACCGGTACATCTGGCAATTTGTCGGCGGCAAGCTTATCAAGAACAGGCGGCGGTCGCTGAAGCAAATTCCGGCCCGGACCCGCGAGTCCGACGCCATGAGCAGGGACTTGAAGAAGCGCGGCTTCACATTTGTCGGCTCCACCATCTGCTACGCCTTCATGCAGGCGGTCGGCATGGTCAACGACCATACCATCACCTGCTTCAGGCACCCGAAGGCCTGACCCCATGCCCATGACGCTGACGATCCTCGGTTCCGGCACGAACGTCCACCCCACCCGCGCCGCAGCCGGTTATCTCGTCAAGACCGATGAGTTATTGTTGTTCGACTTCGGCCCCCGCACGCTGAAGAATCTGATAAAGGCCCGCGTCAATCGGCACAGGATCCGTCACATCCTGTTTTCCCATTTCCATGCCGACCATTTTGCCGATTTCGTCCACTTCTTCTTCGACGCGGTGTATTACTCGAAGTTCGTCGGCACGCGCCCAAACCTGACCATCATCGGTCCGCGCGGCACCAGGAAACTCTTCGGCCTCATGCTCAAGAGCTTTCCGGGATTCAGCGCCGCGCGATTCAAGACGACGATTCGGGAGGTCAAGGACCAGACGTTCACTGTCGGCAAGACCCGCATCACGGCCCGCACGGTGGAGCACAGCAGAAGCTTGCATTGCCTGGGGTATCGGATCGAGTACGGGAGAAAGGCGCTGGCCTACTCAGGAGATGCGATGGATTGCGCCGGCCTTCGGCAGCTGTGCCAAAAGGCCGATGTCGCCGTGTTGGACTGTTCGTTCCCAACCCAGCGGCGCGGGCCGAATCACATGCATGCCGGCGACTGCGGCAACGTGGCGCAGGCGGCCGGCGTCAAGCGCCTCATTCTCTCGCATTTCTATCCGATCGCGGAACGGTATGACGTACGGCAGCAAGCCGCTCGGCACTTCCGTGGCCGGATCACCAAGGGGCGTGATTTGATGAGACTGAAGGTCTAGTCGGCCGGTCAGGCGCGCTTCAAGACGAAGAAATAGTAGCGGTACCGCTCGGCAAAGACCGCCGGGTCGCTCCGCCCCGGAACCTGGGGCAGGACCCGCCGTTCAAACCAGCGCAGGAGCCGGCTGAGACAGAGCCGGTACAGGCGGGGATATTTCTGGGAAAGTTTCGCGGCCACATACCCGGCGAGGGGCATGTAGAACTCGCAAATGACGTCGTAAGTCAGCTTGATCGTCGGAAGGATATTCTGGGTCACATCCCGCTCGACCGTGATCGTATAGCCCCTGGCGGACGCTTCCTTTCGCAACAGATGATGATCGTGATCGTGGCCATGGCGGGCCTTGGCGCCGGCATGGACGAACCAGTCGGCAATGACGACGCACCCGCCCGGGGTCAGCAGCCGGTCGAAGAGCGGGAACGCCTCGTCGAGAGCGATGTACCGGAAGCTTTCCGAAAAGAGAATCAGGTCGAAGCCGGCGGGCGGCAGACTCAAGCCCACCTCCTGGAACCGCGCATTCTTCACGGTGACCGCGGGGTAGCGCTTCATGATTTGTTCGGCTTGATAGGCGCAGGGGGTCACCGCCGTCACGGCATGCCCGAGGGCAGCCAGCTCAGACGAAAATCGTCCCTGCCCGGCCCCTACGTCGAGGATACGGCAGGTCCCGGGAGGAAAGCAGGCCAGCAGTTCGTCGGCAAACCTGGTTTGCGCCGAGCGAAACCGCTCCACCAGCGCACCCAGGTCAACCTCTTTGCCGTCGTGTTCAGGCCAGAAGCCGAAGTGAAGGTACCCGGATTGGAAGAGGTGGTGGTAGAGAATGTGGACCGGGTCAAAGGAGCCGGTTTGCCGTCCCAACGCGGAGAGAAACTCTGGAAAATCCTGTACCTTCACATGATCCTCAATGAAAATGATTTGTGGACGGCTGCCGTGCCGCGCGGATTCTAGGTGATGCGGAGGGGCCTGTCAACGACCGGAATCCCGGCTCCGCCCTAGCGATCTTCCTGCTTGCTCTCGCCGAGGATCTCCATGAACCGGGCCAGGCGGTCGCGCTTGACGTACTCGTTCATCTTGTCGTAGACGGCAACCAGATTCTTGAGCATGCGGGCAAGAATGCCGCGGGTGGAGCTGTGCTGAAGGTACTTGTCCTCGAACCCGTAGCCGGCCTGCATGAGGAAGCGCTGGCAGTCCTTCTCGGTCAGCAGTGCGCCGGCGTTGAAGCAGTCCACGAACATCTTGTAGCGATCGGCCTCATACTTGACGAGGAAATGGCCGGGCATGCCGATGCCGTGGACCGGGAGGTTCAGGCGCTTGCCGATCAGGAGATAAAAGATGGAGAGGCTGATCGGAATCCCGGTGCGGCGGTCGACGACGCGGTTGAGATAGCTGTTGTCCGGCTCGTAGTAGTTCCTGGTGTTGCCGCGGAAGCCCTGCTCGGTAAAGAGATAGCGGCCGAGTGTCTTGACTGTCTCCTCGCCCGACACACGCGTCCCCATCCGGTCCAGCACTTCCCCGGCGATGGCATCGAGTTTCCGCACGTAGGAGTCGACATCCAGTCCCGGGTAGGCATACCGGGCGACAAGGAACGCGCCCTTTTCAAGGTCCAGTTGGTCGTCCGGAGCGTCCATCAGCAGCCGGAGCTCCTCTTCGAGCCGGCTCCCCCGGATCTCGTCGAGCACCCCCTCGATCCGTTGCGCCATTTCAGGCTGCTCGATCTCGGCTTCCAGCAGAAGCGGAATGGCCGGATCGCCGATCTCGATAAGCTTCTCCTCGATCGTCCTGGCGATCCGGCCGTTCTCATCGGAGAGCAGCTTGATTAGCGCTTTGATCTGGTTGTCACCATTGGACGGCATCGTCATCATCCCTTATCCCTCGTTAGGATGTTCAAAAAGGCCATTTTCTCACCCGCCCACCCCGCACGCGCCAAGACGCGTGCTGTTCCCGTGGCGCGGCCGCACGAGCGACGGGGCGAGGAGGTACATACCAAGCTTCGCTTGAGCCGCTCGCTTTGATCAAATGCGAGCGGAGAGTTACTTTACCTCCAGTAGGCTTAAATCGGTACGTTGAGCCTGGACGCGATGCGAGAACGACGCTGGCAGCCTTTTTCAACATCCGTCACCCCATTGCCCGACGGAACGCCCTCGCGCTGCCATACAGACACACCGCGTCAAACACCAGCATGATCATGACGACCATCCCGATCTTCGGCAGCGCCTCGGCCCAGCCGGACAGGATCAGCGGCCGGACCGCGTCGATCGCCCAGGTCATGGGATTGAACCGCGCCAGCACACTCATCCAAGAGGGCATCGCCTGGAGCGGCACGAGCGCCGAACTCAGGAAGATCATCGGCAGGGACAGGAACCCCAGGACTGAAAAGAAATCGCCGTGGCTCTTGACGGAAAAGGCCAGCGCCATCGAGATGGCCGTCAAGCCCACGCCGAAGAGCATGCTGATCAGCAGAATCATGGCGACGCCGGGAAGCCCCGTCGCGGGGTGCACGTCGAAGAACCAGGCCACGCCGAGAATCACCAGGACTTGCAGGCACGTGATCGTCGTCACGAAGAGAAACCGGCTCAACACCACCGACGTGCGGCGAATCGGCGTGGACATCAGCCGCTCCAGAAATCCGTTCTCTTTGTCGAACAGGAGGTCCACTCCGCCGGCCAGCCCGTTGTTCAGCACCGTCATCACCACGACGCCGGCAGCGAGGAAGCTGATGTAGTTGGGCGCCTGGACCACCTGGATGTCGGCAGCCCGCTGAAACAGGTTGCCGAAAAAGATCAGCCAGAACAGCATGGGCTGCACGAGCGTGAAGAGCATGCTGAACTTCTCGCGGCTCAACCGGAGGACCCACCGCATCGTTAACGCACTGACTTCTTGAACGTATTCATTCATGGCGTTGTCTTCGGTATTCAGGCTAGAGGCTATGGGCTAGAGGCGATAGGTACGGAGACGCCCGTTTCCGACCTATAGCCCATTGCCTATTGCCCATCGCCACTTACTCCTCGGTTTCCGGAAATTCCTCGCGGATCGCGTGCCCCGTATGCGCCACGAA
>DASWIN010000009.1:0-18521 GCA_036397655.1 Nitrospiraceae bacterium
CCGGTCGCGCTCCTCCAAGTCGTCGGCGTAGCCCTCGTAGTCGTGATAGGCGATCCGGTTGTAGAACCGCATGGACTTCTGGTTGAGGGGCAGGAAGCCGCACTCGAGCGCCGCCACCGCCATGCCGGCGGTGGTATGGGTATGGATGACGCAGCGGACGTCGGGCCGCGCCGCCAGGACGGCCGAGTGGATGACATAGCCCGCCGGGTTCACGGTGTGCGGGGTGTCCTCGACGATGGCGCCCGAAAGGTCGATCTTCACCAGGTCCGATGCGCGGATCTGGTTGAACAGACGACCCGCGGGATTGAGCAGGAAATGGTCGTCCCGGCCGGGCACGCGCGCGGAGATGTGGGTCGAGGTCTTGTCGTCCATCCCGTAATGGGCGACCAGCCGATAGCACGCGGCGAGGTTCGCGCGGGCCTCGCGCTCCTGCTCGTCGACGGATGAGGCCGTGGCCGTGCGGGTGATCGAAACGGGCGTCGCGCACATGGTTTCCTCCCTCGGCGTTCCGCTCCCTGGGCCCTTCGGGCGCAGTCTAGGGAACCCCGGGAGCCTAATCAAGCGAGGCCACATCGCGGCTTGCCGCCCCGTCCGATCCGGCCTAGGAACGTGGGCCAGCCCGCCCCGAAGGGCGGTAGGAGAGATTGGAGGCAGAACCCATGACGACCCTGATCACCGGCGCCGGCCTGATCGGCACGTCCTTCGCCCGGTGCGCGCTGGCGCGGAACGAGCCGGTGGTGTTCTTCGATCCGGAGCCGCGCGCGGACTTCATCCGGATGAAGCTGGGCAGTGCCGACGTGCCGCTGGTCCGCGGCGACGTGCGCGACCTGCCGGCCCTCGTCGCCGCCATCCAGGAGCATCGCTGCGAGACCCTGGTGCATACCGCGGGTCTCATCGGCGGACGCGTGGACGAGATGCTCTATTCGGCCCTGCAGATCAATATCGGTGGAACCATCAACGTCGCCGAGGCGGCGCGGCTCACGGGGATGAAACGGCTCGTTCACACTTCCACCTTTGGCGTCTACGACCTGCGGCGGGAGGTGCCCAAGCTGGTCAAGGAGGACTTCCACCGCGGCCATGGCCGCGGCTACGGCAATTCCAAGGTTGCCAAGGAGTTGATCCTGGAAGCGTATCAGCGCAAGTTCGGCTTCGAGTTGGTCGGAATCCGCCCGGCGAACGTGTACGGAAACGGCCATTTCTGGTCCGGGTCCGGGGGCGGCGAGAAGATCCATCGCATGGTCATGGCCGGCATCAGGGGAGAATCCGCACGAATTCCCGTCAATCAGACGATGGTGAACGAGTACGTCTACTGCAAGGACATCGGCGCCGCGCTGGACGCCGCGGCGACGGCGCCCGCCCCGAGGCAGCTGTTCTTCAACGGCGGCACCGGGGTGCTGACCGCGTTCGACGATCTGGTCGCGGCGGTGCGCCGCGTATTCCCGGGATTCAGGTACGAGGTCCTTCCCGGCAGCCGGGGCAGGGACCGCGAGTGCCGGCTCGATATCTCCGCCGCCAGGGATCAGCTCGGCTGGGAGCCCGAATACGACCTCGACGCCGGCCTCGCGGATTACGCCGAGGAAGTCAGGCGGGTCGGATCGCCTTGAGACGTCGGAAGGGGACGTAACCCGATTCCATGCGACAGACCTCTATGGAGCTGAGCGTCAGGACACGGGGTCAGGGCCTCTACGAGATCACCCGCGAGGTGCGCGAATGGGTCGCCGGCGAGGGGGCGGCGGTGGGGCTCCTCACCCTGTTCATCCGGCACACCTCGGCCTCGCTCCTGATCCAGGAAAATGCCGACCCGGACGTCCAGCGGGACCTCGCGGCCTTCTTCGGGCGGATCGCGCCGGAGGACCCCGGGCTCTATGCCCATGCGGCGGAAGGACCGGACGACATGCCCGGGCATATCCGCTCGGCGCTGACCCAGACCCAGCTCTCCATCCCGGTGCGGGACAAGATGCTCTCGCTCGGGACGTGGCAGGGAATCTTCGTCTTCGAGCACAGGGCGGTGCCGCAGACGCGGCGCGTCGTCCTGCATCTGCTCGCCGAATGACGGGCGAAGGAAGGCGCTAACGGTTCATCAGCCAGAGAACGAGACTGAGAAGCAGGCTGACGAGGAGGGAGGTGCCGAGCGGCAGATAGAGGCGGAAGTTGTCCCGCTCGATCACGATGTCGCCGGGCAGCCGCCCGAGGCCGAATTTCATCAGCACCGGCCACAGCAGCCCCAGTGCCACCAGCACGAGGCCGAGGATCACGAGGAAACGCGACACGTCGTTTCCCTCAATCCGGCAGTCCGCATCGTCAGCCCAGCAGCTGCTTCATGAACGCGATGTGGAGCCGCAGCTGGTAGAGCTGCTCGGCATAGGAGAGCGGCACCCGCAGCCGACCGACCTGGGTCTGGATGCGGTCGAGGCGCTCGGCAAGCCGTGCCCGCTCCTCGGGAGCGTCGTTGCCGCGGGCCGCGGCCTCGATGTCGCGAAGCTCCCGGTACCAGCGGTAGATCTTGCGCCGCACGCCCCAGCGGTACGCCGGGGGTGCCAGCTTGAACAGGGGGATCATGACGGTAATCAGCGGCACCAGCATGATGAGCAGGCGCTCCACCATCACCGCCGCCCAGAACGGGAGCACGCGCCGGAGGAAGGTGGGCCCCGACTTGAAATAGCGCCGCGCGTCCTCGCTCAGCGGAAAATCGACGAAGTTGGGGGACGGAAAGGTCCCCAACGGAGAGAAAAGACTGCCGGGCTGGTGCACCTCGGTCGCGGCCGACAGCAGGAGATCCACGATCGCCGGATGGAGATCGTCGCGCACCACCAGTGCCGCGGTCGGGGCCACGAGGTCCAGCGGCCGGGGCGGCAGATCGCGCTCGAGCGACAAGGCCCCGCGGGGGACGGTCACCGTGGAAAGATACCCGTAGAGGCGCTCATAGGCCTCGGCATGGGTGAAGGTCATGATGCGGATCGCCGGATTGCGGATCAGCCCGTCCATCGCCGGCGATATGCGGGCAGCCACGAAAAAACCGGTATCCACCTCGCCCGATTCCAGGGCGCGCGCCGCGTCTGTGCCGCCGATCGACATAAAGGACGAGTTGTCGTCGTCGATCCCGCTGGCCACGAGCAGCGTCTTCGCCAGCACCCGCGTGCCCGATCCCGGGGCGCCGATCGCGATTTTCTTTCCCTTGAGGGCGGCCAGCCGGTCCGGCGCCGAGGCCGCCCGCACGAACACCCAGAGCGGCTCGTGGAACAGGCTTCCAAGGGAAACGAGCGCGGGCGCCCCGAACGGATCTCCGACACCCCCTTGGACGAAGGCGGCGTCAACGCCGCTCCCCGGATCGTTGAGGAGCTGGATGTTCTCCATGGCTCCCGCCGTCGGGCGCCTGTTGACGGTCACGCCCGCACGGGCGAGGATTTGCGCGTATCGCTCGGCGAAATCGGCATAGGCGCCGTCGGGCGACCCGGCGGCGATGGTAATGGCCTTTGGAGGTGCCGGGTCGACGAATTGGTACGTGACGGCGAAGCCGGCGACGACCAGAAGCACGATGGGAACGTAGATCTTGAGCGCGTCGCGCATGGAGCCACCCTGGGCATGTCCGACCGCGTCGGGGCGGCCCAAACATTAGGCGGGACCGCGCGCCGCGGCAACCAAAAGGCTGGCAACGGCAGGGCGCATTTGCTAGGGGAGCGAAGGGCCCGGTCGCGGGCCCGGAACCGGGGAACGGCCATGATCGATGCCTATATCTGGACCACCGGCAACGGCCGCAAGGTGGTCGTCGCCTGCGAGGAGATGGGGCTGGCTTACCGGCTCCATCCCGTCAACATACGCCGCGGCGACCAGTTCAAGCCGGAATTCCTGCGGATCAGCCCCAACAACAAGATCCCGGCCATCACCGACGACGATGGGCCGGGGGGCGGATCGCTCGCGATCTTCGAATCGGCAGCCATCCTCATGTATCTCGCCGAGAAGTCGGGCCGGCTCCTGCCGGCCGAAACGGCGGCGAGGTACGAGGTCCTTCAGTGGCTCGTCTTCTCGGTCACCGCCCTCGGCCCGATCATCGGCCAGGTCCATTACTTCCAGGGGATTGCCCGCGAAGGCAATGAACACGCCCTCGAGCGGTTCCGCCGCGAGATCCAGCGGGTCTTCAAGGTCATGGAGGAGCGCCTGGCCGAAAGCGAGTGGCTGGGCGGCGATGGGTACTCGATCGCCGATATCTCCACCTATTGCCGGGCACGGGGCTGGAAGAGGCTTGGAATCGAGAGTGCCGAGGTCCCCCACCTCCGCGACTGGCTGGCGCGCATCGACGAGCGGCCGGCGGTGCGCCGCGCCGACGGCGCCATCGAGGAGATGCGCAGGGCCAACGAAACGCCCATGGACGAGGAAGCCAGGCGCATCATGTATGGCGACCGCCAACTGGCCCGGCGCTGACTTCATTCGCTAGGTCGTGGGCTCATAACCGTAGGGCCGTCATTCCGGCCGTTAGGCGAGCCCGGAAATCCTCTGGATTTCCGGACCGCGAGCCTTACGAGCCGGAATCCATACGCCCGAGGAGCCCGGTGATCGCTGGATTCCGGCTCGCGGACCCCCCGGTCAAGCCGGGGGGTCGCGTCCGGAATGACGAATGAATGAGTACAGAACCTAGGCGGGAACGGCGACGCAGCGGCCGGGATCGAAGGTGAGGTAGACTTTCCGGTTCGCGCTCAAGTCCATGCCGGGGTGAACTTTCGCCTTCAGCACGGTACCGGTCTCCAACACGATCTCGCACTGGCAGTGATCGCCCAGATAGACCACATGCCCGACGCTGCCGGTCCAACTGTTGGTCCGGTTTTCAGCGGGTGCTTCCGTGAAAATCAGGATGTCTTCCGGTCGGATCGACAACATGACCGGAGCCCCGGGTCGGGTCGAGCCATGCACGGTGCATTTGACCGGACCCTCGTCGGTCTCGACGCGATAGAAACCATCCTCTTCCCGCCCGCCTATCTTGCCGGAAATCAGGTTGGCGTTTCCCAAGAAGCCGACGATAAACCGGTCCAGGGGCTTTTCATAAATCTCCCTCGGCGAGCCCAGCTGAACGATCTTTCCCGAATTCATGACGGCGATCATGTCCGACATGGCCAGGGCCTCGGCCTGATCGTGTGTGACATAGATGGTGGTGATGCCGACAGAGGTCTGAAGCCGGCGCAACTCGACCCGCATGTCCTCGCGGAGCTTGGCATCCAGGTTTGACAACGGCTCGTCGAGAAGCAGCAGCTTCGGCTGGGCCACGAGCGCGCGAGCGAGCGCAACCCGCTGCTGCTGGCCTCCGCTCAGGCGGGGCGCCGGGCGATCCTGGAAACCGTCCAGTTGAACCAGCGAAAGCGCCCAGTCCACCCGTTCCTTCACCGCGCGATGAGGCAACTTGCGACGGCCGACCCGCAACGGAAATGCCACGTTGTGGAACACGTCCATGTGCGGCCAGATCGCATAGGACTGGAACACCATGCCGACTTCCCGCGCTTCGGGGAGCACCGCGACACCGCGCTTCTGGGAGAAAACCGGCGTGCCGCCGATCTCGATCTCGCCTTCGTCGGGAAATTCAAGGCCGGCGATGCAGCGAAGGGTCGTGGTCTTGCCGCAGCCGCTTGGCCCCAGAAGGGTGAAGAAACTGCCCTCGGGAACGTTGAGGCTCAACGCCTCCACCGCCCGGACATGGCCGCCTTCAACGGTGAATTTCTTGGAAAGGTTTTCTATCTTCAGCATGGCTGGCTATTGGCCGTAGGCGCGGACGATCAGGCGCCGGCTCAGGAAGGTCAGGACCGTGATGGCCAGGATTAGAAGCACGCCGAGCGCGCTGGCCATTGGTAAATCCTGCACCTCGTCCCAGTAATTCCAGAGCACCACCGAAATGGTCCAGTTATCGCGGCTGGCCAGCATCAGCGGCACCGAAAACGACCTTACGGCATGGGCCGCGACCCAGATCCACGCCGCCGCCACGGCGGGAAAGACCAGAGGCAGCGTGATGCGCAGAAGTACGAGGACTCGGTGCGCCCCGGATATCCTGCCCGCCTCCTCCAGCTCCTGGTGAATCTGGGCGATCGATGCGTTCATGGTTCTCGTGGCGAAGGCGATGTACTGGGTAATCAGGGCGAGGATGATGATCCACACCGTGCCGTAAAGCCCGAGGGAACGGAACGGGGGCTGGAGGTAGAGCAGGATGAAGGCGAGTGCCACGATGATTCCCGGAACCGCGTGCGACAGGAAAGCCAGGCCGTCGAGCAAGAACCGCCCGTGCATCTTCGTGCGAACGACGATCCAGGAAATGAAGAAGGAGAGAATGACGGCTCCGGTCGCGGTAGCAAATGTCACGACCACCGTGTTCCACACGGCTTGCAGAATTCCGGGCTCCTGCGCCAGCATCTGATAGTGCGTCAGCGTGATCTGACCGACCTGTTCCCAGTTGAAGGTCCGGTAGTTGGGGATCAGCGACGCCCACACCAGGATTGAGAGTGGCAGGATCACCGCAAAAAGAAAGTAGAGGACGAAAAGGCCCAAGGCGAAATAGCGCCATTTGCCCAAAGGGATCACATGGGGGCGGTAGCCCTTTCCCGTTACCGTCGCGAAGCGCTCGCTGCGCTGGATGACTACCCTTTGATACATCCAGACCAGCAGCATCGCGATCAGAAAGTAGCTCACGCTGAAGGCGGCGCCCAGACCGTAGCTGGGAACCAGGCGGGTGGAGAAGTAGATCATCGTGCTGTAGACGTAGATGCCGGCGGGCAGCCCGACCACGAGGGGGGCCTCGAACGATTCCATCGAAGACATGAAGGAATAGAGAAAACCCGCCAGAATCGCCGGCAACAGCACGGGCAGGGTGACTTTCCGCAAGGTCTCCCGGTTGGACGCCCCCGCCGTCCGCGCCGCCTCCTCCAAGGCAGGGTCCATCATCCTGAAGGCGCCGACGATGATGAGAAAAACGGTGGATACGCCCCGCAACCCATCGAGAAAGATCATCCCCGACATCGAATAGATGTTGAACGGTCCTCTCTCCACCTCGATGCCGACCCACTGGGAGAGCGGCGCACGTAGCGCCAGGTTGACGAGCCCGTTATCCGGAGACAGCAGGAGAACCCAGGCCATGGAGAACAGCAATCCCGGCATGGCGAGCGGAATGAGCAGCAATGTCCATGCGAGATTTCGCAACGGCATGTCCGTGCGTTCGATCAGCCATGCGAACAGCACCGCCAGGCCCAGCGTGATAATGGTGCCCAGCGTCGCGAAGACGAAGGTGTTCCACATCATCCGATAGGTCAGGGGATTGCTGTAGGCGGTAATGTAATTGTCCAAAGTAAAAGGTCCGGGCACCGCGGGGTGCCCGGACCGGAAGCTGTGAACGACCATCTGGCCTATGGGAAAAATGATAAGCCAGAGCAGGGCGACCACCACGAACACGAAAAAGAGGTTCGGCCCCGCAACCTGCCTGAGCCAGGCAGGGCGCCCTAATGTGACAAGAGACATACTCGGCTATCTGCGTGTCGTAAATAACGATCAGCGCGCCACGGGAACTCCCATCTCGGACAGGATGGCGCGAAGAATCTTGCTCGCCCGCGCCTGGTATTCCCAACTGCCGCGAATCACCTTCTTGTTTTTCACCAGATGATGGGCCGAAGCCCCCGGCACCGCCGGATCGCCGCTGAACTGGACCTCGTCGAGCAGATTCATGCCCTCATCGGAGGTGGACCAGAGAATCCACAGGATCGCCGCGTTGGGGTTCTTGGCCCCCTTCGGGACGAAGACCAGGTCTCCCCCGCTTATCAGCGCGGGCTCCGGCACGACAAACCCGACGTTCTTCACGCCTTCGCCCAGTCTCGCGCGCTGGAAGGTCGACCAGTATTGGCCGCAAATGAACACATAGGCGCCGTCCGAAAGCCGCGACTGCATGCCGGTGCGGTCCTTTTCGAAGATGGGCTTGTTGGCCTTGACCCGGCGGGCATGCTCCAGCGTCGCCTTTTCTCCCCAACCGTCATCCTGGTAGAGAATTTCGAGATGCCTGGGACGGACGTTGTAGGCGACCTTGCCCCTGTAGCGGGGATCGGCGCAGGACTCCCAGGTGAGCTTCTCCGCCTCCGCCTTGGACATCTTGTCCATGTTGTAGCTGAGGCCGTAAAGCTGCAGGCGGTATTTCACGCCGACGCTCGCCGGGTGGAAACGATTGGGATCGACGCCGAACCCTTTCCAGTCCACCTTGTGGAAAATATCGGCCCTGATGCCGTCGGGAACCGACGTCAGGCCCAACGTGGCGACGTCGTAACTCACCATCCCGCTCACCAGTTCGGTGAAGATCTTCTCCCGTTCCCGCGAGCCGCCGACCCGGGTGTGATGCACCTTGACGAAGGGATATCTTTTCTGGAACGCCTCGATCAAGCGAGGGGCCGCGACGATATTGCCCTCCTTCGTCCGCACCGTGATGGTGATTCTGACCTCGCCCTCTTTCTTGGCCCCCTCGACGATCTGTTCCATCGTCTGGGAATTGACCGGCGACGCCGAGAGAACCAGCAATATCGCACAGCCGGAAGCAACCGCTGTTGCGCCGAAATTCTTCGCACAATCTCGCAGAAACGGCATCATCGAGCTCTCCCCATATATTCTTAATATTTCTAAGAATGCCTCTAACTCATGTTACCCCATTTTCGAGTGAAAAAAAGCCGCCGTTTCTACCGAAATCGACATCCGAACATAACGATGATGGCGCCGGCCCATGCCGGCAGGCGCCGGTGGGAAGAGCGTGGAAGAGTGGCCCACGGACAACCGTAAGTTCGACTCCGGAGAAGCTTCCGGCAGCAAGACCGCGCAAACTTGGCAACCGCCGCCGGTTTCGTTCCGGGGAGGCCGGCGCCGCCGTGGTCGGCCCATGCACAAGCCTATGACACGGCCGACGGTATCGGCGCGTCGGTTCCATTGAGGGCCAATTTGTGGGTACACAAGCTCCGGCCGAGGGGAATGCCATCTATTCCAGTATTCCAGGAGCTTTCGCGGCAAGAATGGCGGTGCTCGCAGTCTGCTGCGAACCCGTCTCCGGCACGATTCCCTGTTAAACAGGGGAAAAACAGGGAATTTTTCAAGATTCGGCCCAATTTGGGGCGGGGCGGCACGCCCAAGCGACTGTTTTCACGCGCATTTTCGGTTAATTTCCCTACTCAACTGAACAGGGAAATTTTTCGGCGGAACAGGGAAATTTTGTCGAGGAACAGCGAATATATGGCTGGGAACAACGATATTGCTTCCGCTGCCAGCAAACGAGGTGCCGTTTGGAATTGGAGATCAAGCGTTTGAGTTAGGACGAAACTGGGTACCTGCAAGGTTGATCAGTGGGTGACGAGCCGCGTCCGACTCACGAGGCCCCCTTCGCCGGCGGCGACGTGCAGGAGGTAGGACGGCGCCGCGCCCCTTCCGGGATCGCCCTCCATCCGCAGATCCACCGCGACGCTCGGCACGGTAATGGCGACGGTGCCGCCCCAGGACGCGCGGTGCCGGCAATGGACGTGTCCGCAGAGGAGCCCCATGACCTGGGAGTGGCGTGCGACCACTGCCGCCAGGGCCTCGGCATCCTCCGCGCGCCGGTACCCACCAACGTAATGCTCGCCGATATCGAAGGGCGGGTGGTGGATGAAAAGGAGCGTGGGACGCTCGGGCTCGCGGGCGAGCGTCTCCTCCAGCCAGGCGCGCCTTCGTTCGCAGAACACCCCCTTCCGCTCGCCCGCGGCGACCGAATCGAGCGCCACCAGGCGGACAGGATAGTCGTCCACCGCGTATTGGAAGTGATCGCCGCCGCGCGGCAGGTAAGGGAGGTCGCCGAACGCCGCCCGCAACGCGCCGTGGTGGTCGCGGTTGCCGGGGATCGGAAAATAGGGCGCGTCCAGGCCGTCCAGGATCTCGCGCAGGTGCGCGTACTCCTCCGGCAGGCCCTGGTGCACGCTGTCCCCCGTGTGCACCACTACGTCCGCCCCCTGCCGGTTGATGTCGGCGAGGCAGCGCCTGAGATCCTCCGACCGGCGCTCGCCCACGGCCTCGTCCGTAGATTTTGCCAGGATGTGCGTATCGCTGATCTGGGCGATGATCATCCTATCTTTCCCGCGTCCCCCCATAGGCTGGCGGCCGAACAGTACAGTCCGCGCCCAGCGTTGTCGAGCGGCCCGCCCCGGGGCCGGTGCTGCCGCAATTCACTCGAGGCCGTCGTAATAGGCTCGCAGGATCTCGATCACCTCGGGGCGGCTGAATTCCTCCGGAATGGGTTCCCGGCCCGCGAACATTTCGCGCAGCCGCGTGCCCGAGATGGCGAGCCGGTCTTCCTCGCCGTGCGGGCACGTCTTTCCCGTCCCCATGCCGTCGCATTTGTAGCAGTAAAACGTAACGTCGATCTTGAGCGGCTCGATCTCCATGCTGCCAAGCGGGAGCGTGTCGAAGATATGGTGGGCATCGAACGGCCCGTAGTAGTCGCCGACACCGGCGTGATCCCGGCCGACGATGAGATGCGAGCATCCAAAATTCTGCCGGAACACCGCGTGCAGCAGCGCTTCGCGCGGCCCTGCGTAACGCATCTCGATGGGATAGCCCGCCTGAATCACGGTGCCCGGCACAAAGTAGCTTCGCATCAGTGCATCGATGGCATGGATTCTCACTTCTGCCGGAATGTCCCCGGGTTTCAGGGCGCCCAGCACCTGGTGGATCAGCAATCCGTCGCAGATTTCGATGGCAATCTTGGCCAGGTATTCATGACTGCGGTGCATGGGGTTCCGGGTCTGGAAGGCGGCCACCTTCGACCAGCCGTTCGCTTCAAACATGGCCCTGGTTTCGGCGGGCCGGTGATAGAGCCCCGCATAGGTTTCGGGATAGTGCCCCTCGGAGAGCGCCATCACCGGACCGGCCAGGTTCACCGGCGGCTGTTCCAAGATCTTCCGCACCCCGGGATGGTCCGGATCCGTCGTGCGGAAGACCTCCCGGCATTCGAGCTCCGGGTCGATCATGTATTTCTCGGTGACCACCTGCACCGCGAGGACCTCCCCGCCGGTCCCATCGACCAGGGCGACCTCCTCGCCGATGGCGATGGAACCGGCGAGGTCCGCGCCGCACGAGACCGTGATAGGGATGGGCCAGAAGACCCCGTCGCCCGTCACCATCTCCGTGCAGCAGCGGCGCCAGTCCTCCTCCCCCATAAAGCCCTCGAGGGGGGTATAGGCGCCCATCGCCAGCATGAACAGGTCCGAGACCTCCCTGCTTGTCAGGGGGACCTGCTTCAGTCTCTTCGCCCGTTTGATTTCCTCGGTGCGCTCCGTTCTCGGCAGCAGCAGCGGCCTGAGCGCACCGCCCCCATGCGACGGCACCAATGTGGACATTTATGGACGCCTCCCCGATATTCCCGAGTCTAACCCCTATCGATTTCGCGACCGGCGCAGCTCGATGACCTAATCTGCCATCGCTTGGAGCGCCCTCGCCGCCCCGTCACCGAAAATCGCATCTTCTACCCCTCTTTGCACATTGATTCAACGCCGCGATTAAGCCACCATGGCCCTTCATGATCTGCACCCAGTCAACCGGACCGGGTCAATATAATGAGAAATGGGGCGGGGAGCGTGCGCCACTTCGACCGAACGGGATCGGGACAATCGCGAAAGCCTCGGGAGTCTCGGCGCGTTACGCGTCGAGGCGCCGGTGTGCCGTGGTTTCTCTCGCACGCCGGCCCGGCGCGCGGCGCCTGCGCCTTTGACGATAAAGGACCACTACGGCGGTAAATTGATGTTCACGAGCAATCCCTTCGCCGAGCTCTCGGCGTCCATACCCGCGCTTGTCATGCAGGCCTACATCATCCTCATGATCGTTCTCGTCGTGGCCGGCACGCTCTACGACATCCTTCACAAAGGGAGCGCCGCCTACTTCTTCGACAACTGGCGGAACGTGAGGAAGAAGGGAACGCACGACATCAGCGGCGGAGCGCTGGTGTCGATCGCGGCCCAGACGATCGTCGTGGATGCCATGGCGTCTGGCGAATTCTGCAACGTGCGGCGCCGTATTGCCCACCTCCTGACCATGTACGGGTTCCTCGCCTACGTCATCACGACGGTCATCATGGTGTTCTGGTACCCGACGCCCGCCATCCTGCCGCAGCTCTGGCATATCGGGGCCCTGATGGTCTGCCTCGGTGGCTACTGGTTCTGGTTCTTCATCCGCGTCGACGTCGCCGCCGAGGGCCATTCGCCGTTACGCGTCGTGCGGGCGGATCTATTCATTCTCTCCCTTCTCGCGAGCGTGACGCTGGGCCTCGCCTGGTCGTGGCTGCAGTCGACGGACAGCTCGTTCACAAGTCCATCACTCGTCCTTTACCTCATCGCGACGACGGTGCTCTTCGGATCCATTCCATGGTCCAAGTTTTCACACATGTTCTTCAAGCCCGCCGCCGCGTTTCAGAAGCGAGTGGAAGCAGCAAACGGTTCACGCCGCAACCTGCCGGGCCCCTCCGACAAGCCCGAAATCCTTGGGAGCGCCCGCGAACAGCCGCGGCATTATTAGATGAGCCACCCTATCATCGGTCTTTCCATCCATCGGGAGGTAGAAGGAAGCGATGCCCACATTCGTTTACATGACCAGTTGCGACGGCTGCGGACATTGTGTCGACATCTGCCCGTCCGACATCATGCACATCGACACTACTTATCGCCGCGCCCTTAACATCGAGCCCAACATGTGCTGGGAGTGCTACGCGTGCGTGAAGGCGTGCCCCCAAAACGCCATCGACGTTCGCGGTTACGCCGACTTCGCCCCTTTGGGCCACAGCGTCCGGGCCCTCCGGGAAGAGCACAAAGGGACCATTTCCTGGAAGATCAAATTCCGGGACGGCCGCGAAAAGGAGTTCGTCTCCCCGATCCGGACCACGCCATGGGGATCAATCAGGTCCCCATCCGATTACGAGGCGCCGAGCCCGAATTCCTTGAAGGCCCAGGAACTCGCTCACGAGCCGGAAGCGCTCCATATCGATAAGCTGCCCGCGCTGACTCCGGACAAACTCAAGCGGGGAGAGGTCTAGTGGGCCTGTTCGCGCGCAGAAAAACAATTTTCGTGGATTCCGACATCCTCGTTATCGGCGGCGGCATGGCCGGCTGCGGCGCCACGTACGAATCCAGATATTGGGGCCGCGACCTCAAGATCGTCTGCGTCGAGAAGGCAAACATCGAGCGTAGCGGTGCTGTCGCCCAGGGCCTCTATGCCATTAACTGCTACATGGGCATGCAGTGGGATGAGAACCAGCCCGAGGACCATGTCCGCTACGCCCGGAACGACCTCATGGGGCTGGTGCGGGAGGACCTCGGCTACGACATCGCCCGGCATGTGGACTCCACGGTCCACAAGTTCGAGGAGTGGGGCCTCCCCATCATGAAAGACCCGGAGACAGGGCGCTATCAGCGGGAAGGCAAATGGCAGATCATGATCCACGGCGAAAGCTACAAGCCCATCGTCGCCGAAGCCGCGCGCAAGGCCGCCACGGAGGTCTACAACCGGATAATGGTGACCCACCTCCTGACGGACGCGACGAAGCTCAATCGGGTCGCCGGGGCCGTCGGCTTCAACGTCCGCACAGGGGATTTCTACGTCTTCCGCTCAAAGGCGGTCATCGTATGCGCCGGCGGGGCCTCGCACATCTTCAAGCCGCGCGCCGTCGGCGAAGGCATGGGGCGGACCTGGTATGCCCCGTGGAGCAGCGCTTCGGCTTACGCGTTGCCGATCCTTGTGGGGGCCAAAATGACGCAGATGGAGAACCGGATCGTCCTCACCCGGTTCAAGGACGGCTACGGTCCGGTCGGCGCCTACTTCCTGCATCTCAAGACCTACACCGAGAACGCGTATGGGGAAGAGTACGAGTCCAAATGGTACGAGCACACCAAGGAACTGGTGGGGGATTATGTCAACCGGCACCCGGTGCCGACCTGCCTCAGGAACCACGCCCTTCTCGAGGAGGTCAAAGCCGGCCGGGGCCCCATCCGCATGGTGACCAAGGAGGCCTTCCAGGATCCCCACAAGGAGACCGTCGGCTGGGAGAACTTCCTCGGCATGACCATCAGCCAGGCCGTCGTTTGGGCCTCGCAGAACACCGATCCCAAGTACACCAATCCCGAGCTCACGACGTCGGAGCCCTACGTCATGGGCTCCCACGCCACCTGCTCCGGCGCCTGGGCGAGCGGCCCGGCGGACTGTGCCCCCTCTGATTACCAATGGGGCTACAACCGGATGATGACCGTTGACGGGCTGTTCGGCGCGGGCGACACCATCGGCGGCACCGCCCACAAGTTCTCCTCGGGCTCCTTCACGGAGGGCCGGATCGCGGGAAAGGCGGCGGTCAATTACGTGAACGACCTCGGCAACGAGCGGCCCGAGGTCAGCGAGGCCGAGTACCGGGGCCTCGAGAAGGTCATCTTCCAGCCCCTCGAGACTTACAGGATCGGCCGCAACGAGATCGTCGCCGGCACGGTTTCACCGAGTTACATCCTGCCGATCCACGGACTTCAGCGACTCGAGAAAGTCATGGACGAATATGTCGGCGGCATCAGCGCCCACTACACGACCAACGAGCCGATGCTCGACCGCGGGCTGGAGCTTCTGGGCATGCTCAAGGAGGATCTCGCCCACCTTGGTGGCGAGGACCTTCACCAGCTCCAGCGGGCGTGGGAGCTTCACCACCGGGTCTTGGCCTCCGAGGCCGTGACGCGGCACACGATGTACCGGACCGAGACGCGGTGGCCGGGCTATTACTACCGGGCCGATCATCCGAAGTTGGATGACAAGAACTGGCATTGCTTCACCTTGTCCCGCTACGACCGGGAAACCGGGGAGTGGGAACTGGAAAAGGCGCCTGTCTATCATATTGTCGATTGAACGGACGCCGTCGAGGCGCGCCTCGACGCAATGACACGTCCCTGATACCGCACCTGCCAAGAGCGGCCGGAATGGCCTGGCGGTTCCACACTTGGATGGGAGGATTTTCGGCACCACGCCAGCATGCCGACGAGCCGGCGAACCAGAGGGAGGCCCCATGACGCTGATTATCAACAACGATGACGTGAGCAAGCTCCTGACGATGGAGGACACCATCGCCGCGCTAGAGGAATCCTACCTCAACCTCGCGAGGGGCGAGGCCGTCTGCCGGCCGCGCATCGACATCCGCATCCCCACCGGCGACCCGGCGAAGAACTACCAGTTCGGCTCCATGGAGGGCGGCGCGACGACCGGCTATTTCGCCGTCCGCATGAAGTCCGACATCATCTACGAGACCGACTACGAGGGCGCGCTCACCCAGGAGAAGTACTGCGTCAGGCCCGGCCGCTATTGCGGGCTCATCTTCCTCGCCTCTACCGAGAACGCCGAGCCCCTGGCCTTCATCAACGACGGGGTGCTGCAGCACATGCGCGTCGCCGGCGACGGCGGCATCGGCGTCAAGTACATGGCGCGCGAGGACGCCTCGGTGATCGGCATGCTGGGCTCGGGCGGCATGGCGCGGAGCCACATGCAGGCCTTCACCGCCGTGCGCACCATCAAGAAGCTCCAGGTCTTCAGCCCGACGAAGGAGAACCGGGAGGCCTTCGGCCGCGAGATCGCCGGGCGCTACAACATCGAGGTCGAGGTCTGCGAGAAGCCAGAGGACGTCTACAAGGGGGCGCATATCGTTGCCGCGCTCACCGATTCGGCGGTTCCGGTCCTCGACGGGACGCTTCTCGAGCCCGGGGCGCACGTGGTCAACATCGGCGGCAGCGGCGTGCCCGACGCCGAGACCATGAGGCGCGTCGACGTCTACCTCCGATTCGGCGACGCGCCGGCGCCGGTGGGCCGCCCCGACCTCGCCCTCGAGGACGAATACCTCGCCTGGGAGGCGCGGCCGGACATTGCCAAGCACGGCGACGGGCGCTCGGGCAGGACGGGCCACGGCGCCTCGACCCTGCCGGCACGGCGGGTTTCCCTCGGCGATCTCGCCTCAGGCGCCGCCGAGGGCCGCACCTCGGACGATCAGATCACCTGGTCCGAGCGCGGCAACCTCCAGGGCGCGCAGTTCTACGCCGTCGCTGGCCGCGTCTACGAGCTCGCCAGGGAGGCCGGCCTCGGCACCGAGATCCCCACCGATCTGTTCCTGCAGGACATCCGGGATTGATCTTCGGGACCGGCAACGTAATCTCGTGCCTCGCCGACCATTGCAGAGCGGTCCGGTCACGGTGCGCGGTCAGTTGAGGTTAAGTCAAGGAGTGGCGCCTGATGCTTTTCATACATAACGACGTGTCCAAGCGGGTGCTCGAGATGAAGGACGTCATCGCGGTACAGGAGGATGCTCTTAGGCAGGCCGCAGAGGGCGTGGCCGTGGCGCGGCCGCGCATCGACGTTTACGTGCCCTGCGACCGCGAGGACGGCTATTGGCGCTGGGGCACCATGGAGGGCGCCAATGGCGGATATTTCGCCATCCGCATGAAATCCGACGTCATGACCTGGCCCGAGGCGGACCAGGGGCACAGGACGGCGGAGAAATACTGCATCGAGCCCGGCACCTTCTGCGGCTTGATCATGCTGTTCTCGACCCGCAATGGCGAGCCCTTGGCTATGATCAATGATGGCGTATTGCAGCATATGCGGGTCGGTGGCGCCGCCGGCATCGGCGTCAAATACATGGCGCGGAAAGACTCCGAAGACCTCTGCATTTTGGGCTCGGGCGGCATGGCGCGCACCTACCTCGATGCCATCCAATGCGTGCGTCCGATCAAGCGGGTGCGGGTCTATTCCCCGACTAAGGCGAACCGCGAAGCCTATGCCGAAGAAATGGGGGAGCGTTTCGGCATTCCCGTCACTCCGGTCTCCGATCCTCACGAAGCAGTCAAGGGATGCGACATCCTCGCTTGCTGCACCGATTCCATCACCCCGGTGTTCGACGGTGAGTGGATCGAGCCCGGCATGCACATCGCAAACCTCAACTGGCACGAACTGTCGCGCAACGCCATCGCCAGGATCGACCGGATGAGCCGCAAGGGCCAGCTCGACGACGGGCTTAAGAATTACCTCGAGGGGCAAAACTCATACATCTGCGGCACGAAGGAGGAACGCGCCCGAATTCCCGGTGACACCTTCGAGGAATCACCCTTTACAGCCTTGCGGGACGATGTCGAGCGCGTCCATTTCGAGGAGATCTTGCTGGGCCGCGAGCCGGGCCGGAGAAGCGGGGACCAGGTCACCTTCTTCCAGAACTCGGGCAACCAGGGCCTGCAATTCTCCTCGGTAGGGGCGCTCTGCTTCAACAAGGCCAAGGAGGCGGGCCTCGGGCGCGAACTGCCCACCGAGTGGTTCCTGCAGGACATCAGGGACTGAGGGGGCGTCGATGAGCACAAGCGGACCCGCGATGGGGAGGACGAAATGACGATCAAGACCGGCATGCCGCTGCCCCAGTTGGAGCTGCCCATCGTCGGCGGCGGCACACGCGCGCTGGGCGAGCTCGCGGGAGCGCGGTTCCTCGTCCTCGTCTTCTATCGCGGGCTGCACTGCCGCCGCTGCGGCCCCTATCTTAACGTCTTCCAGTCGCTGCTCCCGGAATTCCAGAAACTCGGCGCCGAGGTCATCGCCGTCAGCGCCGACGGGCAGTCCCGCGCCGAGCAAAGCGTCGCTGATTGGGGTCTCGATCGCCTCAAGGTCGCCTACGGCTTCCCGCTGGAGGCCGCGAAAGATTGGGGCCTTTATGTGACCGAGCGGGGCAAGCCGGAGGATTCGCCACTGTTCACGGAGCCGGCGCTCTTCATCGTCGGCCCCGACGGGAACCTCGATCACGGCATCATCAACACGGCCCAGCGCCTGCGCCCGGATCCCAACGAAGTGCTCGCGCACGTGATGGACCGGGCGGAGACGGCCGCAGCGTGAAGCGTTCCCCGTGAACAACGCCCAAGTGCTTGAGGCAGAATCGGTTTCCGGACTGACCAAGTAGTCGAAACCGCAAGCTTCGTGGACTTGGGAGCGGGAAGCCTTGCAATTTGCGATTCCCTTTTCGGGGTAGCCGTGATTCCCTTTCCGGAGCGGAAGGGAGTTGCGGATGCGGCCATCGAAGAAGGAATCGGAGGGCTCCGGCGACCTGTTCCGGGCGCGGCTCGACCAGGTCATCAACATGCAGCACGAGCTCGTTCGCCTGGCGGACGAGATCGACTGGGACTGGATCGATGCGGAACTGACAGGCAGCTTTGCCGACCAAGGACGGCCGGGGGTGCCGACGCGCTTCATGATTGGGCTTTTGTTGCTGAAGCACATCTACGGGCTCTCGGACGAGGGGGTGTGCGAGCGCTGGGTGCTCGACCCCTATTTCCAGTACTTCACCGGCGAGGCCTTCTTCCAGCACGCGCTGCCGCACGAACGCTCGGGGCTCTCGCACTGGCGCAAGCGGATCGGTGACGAGTTGGGAGCGCTACTGGCCGAGAGCCTGCAGGTGGCCCACGACGTCGGGGCGCTGAAGAAGGACGATCTGGCGCGGATCACGGTCGACACCACGGTGC
>DASWIN010000010.1:0-13774 GCA_036397655.1 Nitrospiraceae bacterium
TCGACCGCCACCTCAAAATCACGGGACATGCCCATGGACAATTCCTCCATCCGAACCCGTTTCAGCTGCGGGCTCGCCAGTGAACGGGCCAGTTCGCGCAGGGCCCGAAAAGAAGGACGCGATGCATCCGCGTCCGGACCCGGCGGCGGAATCGCCATCAGGCCTTTCACAGCCAGATTCGGCAGGGTGTCGAGCCCCGTCACGGCATCCGCCGCCCCATCCGGCGAGAACCCGGCCTTCGTCGCCTCACGGCCCACATTGATCTCGAGCAATACGTCCTGCCGGATCCCGGCTTCTCCCGCACGCCGATCAATTTCGACCGCCAGTTCCAGTCTGTCCACCGACTGAATCATCTCGAAGGTGCCCACGACAGCCTTGGCCTTCCGCCGCTGCAACGTTCCGATGAAGTGCCATCGGACATCGCGCCCTTCCAAGGCCTCGATTTTCGGAAGCGCCTCCTGGAGACGGTTTTCTCCAAGTATCCGCACGCCGGCCTCCACGGCCATCCGAATCCGTTCCGCGGATACCGCCTTCGTCACCGCGATCAGACGAATTGACTCCGGTCGACGGCCGGCGCGCACCGCGGCCAGGCTGATTCGATCGAGGATGTCGCGCACATGCCGCCCGATTGCGTCCGCGCTGCTGGCATCCTCGATCCGCATTCATCATTCAGTATTCGGCGGCGTCCGGCGTGCTGGGAAACTATTCTACCGGAAGCACGGGGCGTTGTCAGTCCGAGGGGCGTTTTCCGCGCCGGCGGCGCGGCGGGCGTGGGCCGGCGGAGAGCAGAATGCCGCTGACCATCGTGCCACGGACCGACCCGTCGCGCCGATACGAGTGAAACAGATCGGGATGGCAGATGGTGCAGAGGCCGACGGAGGAGATCCCCTCTTCCCGCACGCCGGCTGATTGCGCCTGGCCGAGCACGAGTCCGCGGAGATTCAGCCTCGCGGTGCCCGGTCCCGTCGCCTGCACGAGACGCTTCCAGTCGGCATACTCCGCGCGGACGCGGTTCAAGACCGGTTCATCCACCTCGTAGCAGCAGACGCCGACGGAAGGGCCGAGGCTCAGGCGAAGCGATGCCGGCTGCGATCCAAACCGCTGCGTCATCACTGCGAGGGTCTTCGGAAGGATGCCGGCGACCGCGCCGCGCCACCCGGCATGCACCGCCGCCACGATCCCATGGACCGGATCATGAATCAGCACCGGTACGCAGTCGGCCGTACGGACCGTCAGCAGCACGCCCGGCTGATCGGTGACCAGCGCATCCCACCCGCCGTCAAAGGTCCGCGCGGCGGCCCTGGCGCGATCGACGACCAGCACGTCCGTCCCATGCACCTGCGTGACTGCGACCACCACCCGCGCAGACCGGACCGGTCCGGGCGGATCGTGTCTCGTTCCGAAAAAATGCTCGACGCCCTGCCGAACGCCGGCAAAGCTTGGTACCGTAATCAGCATGCTTGACCAGGACGCTGGTCCTCGTGCCTTGTTGCCTTCCCTCACCCGCCTTGTTTACGAAGAAATGTCGGCACATCCCACGGATCTTCCGTGTTCAAACTGAGCCGTTCCTGCTGATCGCGCTTGCTTGTGAACCGCCGCAGGAAGGCCGGCTTCTCGATCTGCTTCTTGCCGGGCTCGTCGCCGCCCGCGTCGCGGACGCCGGCGAGGGCCGGCTCAGCCGCCGCCTGGGCCGGCATCGCCGCCGCGCGTGCGCCGGTGGACAGCCTGGCGGCCGGTTCATCCTTCTCGAATCCGGTGGCCACGACGGTCACGATCAGATCCTCCTTGATATCCGGATTGATCACCTGGCCGACGATGATGTTGGACTGCGGATCGGCCGCATCCTGGATGATCGAGGCGGCTTCGCCCACCTCGTGCAACGTCATGTTGGCGCCACCCGTGATGTTCAACAACACCCCGCGCGCGCCCGTGACGCTGCCGTCCTCCAGCAACGGGCTGTTGATGGCCTTCTGCGCCGCTTCCTGCGCCCGGTTCGGGCCGCGCGCCACGCCCATGCCCATCACGGCCCGGCCCGTGAAGGTCATCACGGTCCGGACATCCGCAAAATCCACGTTCACATGGCCCGCCGTCGTGATGACGTCGGCAATGCCCTGGATCGCCTGCCGCAACACGTCGTCGGCAACCTTGAATGCCTCCAGCAGCGGCGTGGACTTATCCACGATGCCGAGCAGCCGCTGGTTGGGAATCACCAGCAGGGTGTCCACGTGCCGGCGCAGTTCGCGCAGGCCTTCCTCGGCATAGCTCATTCGCCGATGGCCTTCATACTGGAAGGGCTTGGTGACCACGGCGACGGTCAGAATGCCCATTTCGCGCGCGATCCCGGCGACGATCGGCGCGGCGCCGGTCCCGGTCCCGCCGCCCATGCCCGCGGTCACGAAGACCATCTCGGCCCCTTCGAGACATTCACGGATTTCGTCGCGGCTTTCCAGGGCCGCCTCCTTGCCGATTTCCGGCCTGGCGCCGGCCCCGAGGCCGCGCGTCCGTTCGGGCCCCAGTTGAATCTTGAACGAGGCCTGCGCCCGTCCCAGCGCCTGGACATCGGTGTTGGCCGAGACGAATTCCACGTGCCTGAGCCCGGCCTGGATCATCGTATTGATGGCGTTGCACCCGGCTCCGCCGACACCGATGACCTTGATATGGACCGGCATCACGTCGCCCTCATGTAGTGAGAACATTGTATCTCCTCCTTTTAAGCTAATAGCTAGTAGCAGGTGGCGAATAGCCCGGACTCATAGCTGCTTGCTGCCAGCTATTCGCTATTTGCTTCATTCAGAAAAACTCCAGCATCCAATCCTTCATTCTTCCGAAGACCCGGCCGACCCGGCGCCCGTTTCGGCCTCCGACCGTCTCCATCTCGTCCGTGTGATGGCAGGCGTGCAGGATCAGGCCGACGCTGGTGGCATGCATCGGGGTCCCGGCAATGTCCCGCAATCCTTCCACGCCGTGCGGCACCCCGCGCCGTGCCGGCAGGTTCAGCACCCGTTCCGCCGCGTCCGGCATTCCCTCCAGCATGGAGGTCCCGCCGGTGATGACCACGCCCGCACCCAGCACGCCCTCGTATCCGGCCCGCGTGATCTCGTGGCGCACCAGCTCGAACATCTCATCCACCCGCGGCTCGATGACCTCGGCCAGTTCGCGCCGGGACATCGTCCGCGCCGACCGTTCGCCCATGCTCGGCACCTGCAGCGTTTCCTCGTCCTTGACCATGTCGACCCGCGCGACGCCGTGCTTCACCTTGATCTTCTCCGCCTCCGTCTGCGACGTGAGCAGCCCGATCGCAATGTCCTTCGTGACGTTCTGTCCGCCAATCGGCAGGATCGCCGTGTGACGGATGCTCCCGTCCACGAAAATGGCCAGGTCGGTCGTCCCGCCGCCCAGATCCACCATTGCCACGCCCAGCTCCCGTTCCTCGGCGCTGAGCACGGCCTCGCTCGAGGCCAGCGGCTGGAGCACGATGTCCACCACGTCGAGCCCGGCGCGGTTCACGCACTTGATGATATTCTGCGCCGACGTCACCGCGCCCGTAATGATCTGCACGTCCACCTCGAGCCGCGAGCCGGACATGCCCAGCGGCTCGCGGATGCCGTCCTGGTCGTCCACCATGAATTCCCTCGGAATCACGTGCAACAGCCGCCGGTCGGTCCCCAGCACGGCCATGGAGCGGGCCGCCTCGATCGCGCGGTCGATGTCCGCGCGGGTGACCTCCTGTTTTTTCAATGCGACGACGCCCCGCGAATGCACGCCGGTGATGTGGTTGCCGGCGATGCCGGTGTAGACCGAATTGATCTGGACCGCCGCCATCAATTCGGCTTCTTCCACCGCCTTTTTGACGGATTCGACCGTGCTTTCGATGTCCACGACGACGCCCTTGCGCAGGCCGCGCGACGGATTCGATCCGACGCCGATGATGTTCACCGTACCTTCCTCCGTCACCTCGGCCACGATGGCGCAGATTTTCGTCGTCCCGATATCCAACCCGACTACGATATGATCCCGTCTGGCCATGCTGTCACCCCCTCCCGTTTCTAGCCCGCATTACTCATGAACGTTTCTCCTGCAATCACGCATTCGAATCAGCCAAAGATGGCTGCGAATCACTTTAAGCGTCTTACTCTCGCGCCACGATCAATCGAAAGGCGCTCGACCTCGCGAGCGCGGCGACGACGCACCTGTACGACGCTATCGCCCGTGCAGGCGAGCGGGCTCGTCTCGTTGTCGGCACGGTTCATGCCATGCGTCATGACAGTTGCTCCCGTTCGCGCACAATCACCTTGTCGGAAAACCGCAGGTCGATGTCGGACCGTCCCTTCCCGTCACCGGCCCGGCGCACCGGCTCCACGGCACGATACCGTTCCCATTGCTCCTCGAGCGGCGCGGGACCGAACTGGAACCGCATCCCGCGGACATAGGCCACGGCATGCTCCGGATCGCTCAGGTCGATTTCGGCCCGGCCATCCAGCGACTGCGCCAGCAATCCGGCCAGCTTGATCCCGTTCTCCGCGGCATGGCGCAGCCGGGCGTCTCCCTGTATCAACCGCTTGTGATCGAGTCCGACCACCACGGGCAACTCCTCATGCTCGCGTTCCGCGAGGACCGTCAGCACCGCACCCTCGTCGTCCAGCAGGAATGCCGAGGACGTCGTTCTCAACACCGCCGCCGGACGCCGCTCGGCGACCTCCACCGACAGGGCATGGAACGGCGACCGGCTGACCACCGCCGACCTGACCCATGGATGTGCCGACACGCGGGTCTCCAATTGCGCCGGGCTGACCGACAGCAGGGTGGCGCGGGTCTCCAGCTGCAGCCGGTCCAGCACCTCGTCGCGCGTCACGGTCCGGAGACCGGTCACTCTCACCTCCCGGATCTCGAAGCTGGCGGCCAGCAACGGTCCCGTCGTCTCATAAGCCAGAATCGCCGTCCATGCGCCCAGCGAGGCGGCCGTGATCCAGAGCATCGCGCGCAGGATCCGCCGGACCCGCCCTCCGTGTTCCCGTCGTCCCGACGTGCGCGCCGGAGACCGTTGCAAATTCTGTCGTGGCCGTTTCGTGCGGCCGAATCCCGCCGTCGTCACACTCCTCAACATCGTGCCCCCTTTGCGCGACGCAGCGCGGACTCCAGAATCCGTTCCGTGAGCTGGTCGTAATCCATCCCGGCTTTGGCTGCGGCCATTGGGAAAAGATTTGTCTCCGTCATACCCGGACTTTCATGTTTCAAACGTACGCGCACGTCTGAGCGCGGACTTCAATATCTCCTCCGTGAGCTGGTCGTAATCCATCCCGGCTTTGGCTGCGGCCCTTGGTATAAGCTTGGTTTCCGTCATGCCGGGACTTTCATGTATGGAGCCTGCGCGCCCGTCTAAGTGCCGACTCCAGAATCCGTTCCGTGAGCGTGTCGTAATCCATCCCGGCTTTGGCTGCGGCCATCGGCAGCAGACTGGTCTCCGTCATGCCGGGAATCGTGTTCACTTCCAGGACGTATGGCTTGCCGCGTGGCGTCACCCGAAAGTCCACCCGCGCCGCGCCATCGCAGCCCAGAATGTCGCAGGCCTGCACGGCCAGTTCCGTGACCCGCCGGTTCACGCCGGCCGGCAAGGGCGCCGGACAGAGGTAGCGGCTGCGTCCCTTCGTATACTTGGCGGCATAGTCGTAAAAGCCGCCCGGCGCCACGATCTCGATCGTCGGCAGCGCGGTCGCCCGGCGCGCGTCACGGAGCACGGACACCGTGACCTCGTGGCCGGGGATGTAGGCTTCCACGACGGCTTCGCAGTCATGCGCATGTGCGCGTCTGAGCGCTGCGCGCCACTCGGATGCCTTCCGGACGATCGAGATGCCGATCGTGGATCCCTCCGCCGCGGGTTTCACGATCACCGGCCATTTCAAGCGAGCCGGTTTGCCGGCCGCCTCGCCCTTCCGCACGACGAAGCCATCCGGCACCGGAATGCCGTGACAGGCCAGCAATGTTTTGGCCGTCGCCTTGTGCATCGCCATCGCGCTCGCTCTCACCCCGGAACCCGTGTAAGGCATGCCGATGGTCTCCAGCAGTCCCTGGATCGTGCCGTCTTCCCCGCCCGGCCCGTGTAACGCAACGAACGCCATCTCCACCTTCCTGGCGTGCAATTGCTTCAAGATCGAATCACCCACGTCGATCGCAACAGCCCGGTACCCCCGGCGCAGCAGCGCCCGATGCACGGCCTGCCCGGTCCGCAACGACACCTCCCGCTCCGACGACCGCCCGCCCATAAGAACTCCGATGCATGCCTTCGTCAGTGGCATATCTGGTTCGTCTGGTTCATCTGGTTTCTCTCGTTCATCTGGTTTGTCTGGTTACTTCTGATCGAACCAAAGAAACCAAACAAACCACATAAACCAGAACAACAGTCTTCACGGTTCCCCGACAATCTTCAGTTCCAGTTCGAGCGTCATCCCGGTCTGCGCTTCGACCGTGCGCCCGACTTTCTTGATCAGCGCAATCACATCGGTCGCCCTGGCATGACCGAGGTTCACGACGAAGTTGGCATGTTTGTCCGACACCTGCGCATCGCCGATCCGCGCGCCCTTGAGGCCGGCCGCCTCGATGACACGGCCGGCCGCGTCAGGACCGGGATTCTTGAACACGCACCCCGCATTGGGCAGCGTCAATGGCTGCGTGTCTTTCCGGTACCGCAGATACTCTTTGACGGTCGTCTGGATCTTCTCCTTCAACGCCGGTGTAAGCTGCACCCAGACACCGACCACGATGCCACGCGGCAGCAGGGCTCGCCGATAGCTGAATTGAATAGCCGAGGCCGGGCAGTCGATGATCCGGCCGGATGGATCCACGATGCGCACGGCCTTGACGGAATCCTGCATCTCGCCGAGTTTCGTACCCGCGTTCATCACGACGCAGCCGGCCGCCGTCCCCGGAATGCCGGCTGCCCATTCGAGGCCCGAGAGCCCGCGGCTGGTCGCATGCTTCATCAGGGTCGGCATCCCGACGCCGCCCTCGGCATAGAGCACATGCCCCGGCTCCTCCGAGATCGCCTTCATTTTTGCCAGACTGACCACGATGCCGCGAATGCCGTGGTCGCGCACCAGGAGATTGGTGCCGCCCAGCACGAAGATCGGAATGTCCGCAGCCCGCGCCTGCTGAATCAACAGACAGACATCTTCGGCATCGGCCGGCATCACCAGCACATCCGCCGGTCCGCCGATCCGGAACGAGGTGTAGTCCCGCAGCGGCGCGTTGAATTTCACATCGCCCCTCAGCCCGGCCACCGCCACGCGCAAGTCCGCCGCACTCCAGCGTGTGGGCGTTCTCTGCGTTATCGTCCGACGTTTCACACCACCTCCGGCGATCAATTCCAACTTCACAATCGCTCCAGCAACTCGACCCCGGCCTTCCAAATGCCACTCAAATCGAACACCCCACCAGAAAGCCGCAATTCACAAACGCTCTAATAACTCAAGCCCGGTCTTCCAAATGTCGCCTGCGCCAAGCGTGAGCACCAGATCGCCCGGTTGCAGCGCGGGCAGGACCCGCTCCGCCAGCCCGTCCCGCCGCTCACCCCACGTCACCGACGGATGTCCTGCCGCGCGCACGGACTCCACGAGCTGCTGCCCGGAGACACCCGGGATCGGCGTTTCGCCGGCCGCATAGATCTCGGTGATGAACAGGGCGTCGGCCTGATCGAACGCGTGGGCGAATTCGCCGATCAAATCGCGCGTCCGCGTGTACCGGTGCGGCTGGAACAGGACCACCAGGCGCCGATTCCATCCCTGCTTGGCGGCGGCCAGCGTGGCGCGGATCTCCGTCGGGTGGTGGCCGTAGTCATCCACGACCATGACGCCGTTCTTTTCGCCGCGCAGGTGGAACCGCCGCTCCACGCCGGCGAAGGTGGCCAGCCCTTTTCGAATCAAATCGACCGGCACATCCAGTTCCATGCCCACTGCAATCGCGGCCAGCGCGTTCAACACATTGTGAATCCCCGGCACGGGCAGGCGGAACGGCCCGAGGCTCCGGCCCTGGAACGAGGCGCGAAATTCGGTCTCCCATTGCTTCATCGTGATGTCGGTCGCGCGAAAATCCGTGGTGACGCCGCCGTTCTCGCGCAAGCCGTAGGTCTGATAGCGCCGGACGACGCGGGGGAGCAATGCGCGGAGACGGTCGTCGTCGGCGCACAGCACCGCCAGCCCGTAGAACGGCACGCGGTTGATGAATTCGAGAAAGCATGCTTCCAGCCGCTCCATGGTGCCGTAGTGGTCCAGATGCTCCTGGTCGAGATTCGTCACCGCCACGATCGTCGGCGCCAGCTTTAGGAACGAGCCGTCGCTCTCATCGGCCTCGGCCACCAGCAGATCGCTCCGTCCCAGTCGGGCATGACTCCCCAGCGCGTTGACCCGTCCGCCGATGACGATCGTGGGGTCCAGTCCGGCCTGCGCCAGGACCGTCGCGACCATGGTCGTGGTCGTCGTTTTCCCGTGCGCGCCGGCGATCGCCACGCCGTATTTCAGGCGCATGAGCTCCGCCAGCATTTCCGCGCGCGGAATCACCGGGATCACCCTGGCCCGCGCCGCCACGACTTCGGGATTCGACGGCTGCACGGCGGAGGACACCACGACCACCTGCGCCTCGCCGATGTTCGACTCCTGGTGGCCGATAAAAATCTTTCCCCCCAGTTCGCGGAGCCGTCTGGTGGTGTCGGATTCCTGCAGGTCGGAGCCCGACACCTTGTAGCCCAGCGTGAGCAGCACCTCGGCGATGCCGCTCATCCCGGAGCCGCCGATGCCGACCAGATGAATCTGTTGAATCTTCTTAAACATCGTTCTCCAGGCACGAGGCTATGGGCGATAGGCTATAGGGAAAGCCAAAATCGTCCCATTTCTCCCGCCCATTGCCTATCGCCTATCCCCCCTCGCCTTGCGCTCCACAAGCGCCAAACATTCCCGCACGATGGTTTCCGCCGCACCGGGTCTCCCCAACCTGCGGCTCCGCCCTCCCATCACCTGTAAGCGACCGGGGTCACGCAATAGCGCGGTGACCTCATGCGCCAGCCGCTCCCCCGTCAACTCCGGTTGCGCCAGCACCACCGCCCCGCCGGCATCCGCCAGCGCCTGCGCGTTGTGCGCCTGGTGCTGGTGAATCGCCTGCGGCAGCGGGATCAAAATCGCCGGCTTGCCGCACACGGTCAGCTCCGCCAGCGTCATCGCCCCGGCGCGTGACACGACCAGGTCCGCGGAGCGCAGCGCCTTCGCCATGTCGAACAGGAACGGCACCACCTCAGCCTGCACGCCCGCCGCGTCATAGGCCTCACGAACCCTTGCACAATCCGCCTCGCCCGTTTGATGCACGATCGCCACCTGCCCGCGCATCGCCGCCCATTGCGGCAGCGCGGCGAGCATCGCGTCGTTGATCGCCCGTGCGCCCTGGCTGCCGCCGAACACGAGCAGCGTACGCCGGGCCATCGTGTCTGCCGTCCGCTCTTCCGACGGCTCTTCAAATCCGCGCCTCACCGGCACGCCGGTGACCCTGACCTTGGCCACGGGAAAATGCCCGGCGGCTTCTCCAAACGCGACGAACACCAGATCGGCGACCGGTCCGAGCACCTTGTTGGCCATGCCCGGATAGGCATTGGGCTCCAAAATGGCCCGCGGCAACCCGAGCAGCCGCGCCGCCAGCAGCACCGGCGGACTGGTGTACCCGCCGACCCCCAGCACAAACGATGCGCGCCGCGCGCGCAACAAGGCCAGGGACTGCCAGAGTCCCCTCGGCAGCGAGAGCAGGGCGCCCGCCGCGCGGAGCACCCCCTGTCCCATCACCGGCTGCGCGTCGATCATGGCCAGCTCGAGCCCCTCGTGCGCCAGCACCCTCGATTCGATCCCGCGTGTCGTGCCCACGAAGAGCATGCGGCTCTCCGGATCCTGCCGCTGAAATTCCCGCGCGAGCGCCACGGCCGGATAGAGGTGGCCACCGGTGCCGCCCGCTGCGAAGACGATCATTGTCACGCCGTCGTCCCGCCTCGTCCTTTTCCATACGCACCTGTCTGCCGGCCGCCCTGCCGGTCACGGGAGATGCTCAGCAAGATCCCGATCGCCAGCAGGGACACGACCAGCGAGGACCCTCCATAGCTGACCAGCGGCAGCGTCAACCCCTTCGTGGGCAGCAGCCCGGTCGCCACGCCGGCATTGATCAAGGCCTGGAACCCGATGAGCAACGTGATGCCGAACGCGAGATGCCGGCCGAACGGATCCCGCGCGCGCCCCGCGATCTGAAATCCCTTGAGCACCAACAGGGCGAACAGGGCCATGATCGAGGCCGTCCCGACAAGCCCGAGCTCTTCCCCGACCAAGGCCAGAACGAAGTCGGTGTGCGCCTCGGGCAGGAAGAACAGTTTCTGCTGGCCCTCGCCCAATCCGACGCCGAACGCCCCGCCGCTGCCGAACGCCAGAAACGACTGATTCACCTGGAAGCCGGCGCCGGTGGGGTCCTTCCCCGGATCGAAAAAGGTCATGAGACGCTGCACGCGGTACGGCGATCGCCAGACCAGCAGGGCCGCGCCGACCAGCGCGACCGGCACCAGGCTGAACAGATGGCTCAGCCGCGCGCCCGCCAGAAACAGCAGCGCATAGGTCACCAGGCCGACCACCACAACCGTGCCGAGATCGGGCTCCAGCAAGACCAGGCCCGCCAGCAGTCCGACGACGACCAACGGCGGAAGAAATCCGGACACGAATTCGGTCAACCGGTCTCCCCGCTTGGTGAGATACGCCGCCAGATACAGGATGACCGCCAGCTTGAGCATCTCGGCCGGTTGCGCAGAAATCGGACCCATTCGGATCCAGCGCCGGGCCCCCTTCGCCATCACGCCGATGGACGGGATCAGCACCAGCACCAGCAGCACCGCCGTCACTCCCAGCGCGGGCAGGGCCAGCCGTTTCCAGACCATGTAATCCATCCGCGACGCGAGCTGGAGCAGCAGGATCCCGAAGGCCAGCCAGGCCAGATGGCGCTTGAGAAAATAGATCGAGTCCTGGAAGCGGTTCCCGGCCACCACGGCGCTGGCGCTGAACACCATCACCAGCCCGATCAAGGCGAGGACAACCGCCACCGCCAGCAGGCTGCCGTCGGCCGATGCCCGCTTGCGCGGACGCTCGCCGGCGGTCGTCCAAGGCAGCGACAACGTTCCCGCATCGAGTATTCTGGACGCCATATCCTTCTTTCACTCCCCCACTCTCTCCCCCAGTGACGCGGAAGGGTCGGTCGCCACTGCGCGCTCTTTCTCACCCGCCCACCCCGGGCGCGCCGAGACGCGCCCTTTCCCGCGGCGAGCACCTTCCGAGTGTGCGCGGTGCGCGAGCACAAGACCGACCCTGCCGCCCGTCACACCACCCCGTTCATGCTGGCAGTGCGTGTACGAGCGCCTTAAATTGCCTGCCCCGGTCCTGGTAATCCGCAAACATGTCGAAGCTCGCGCAGGCGGGGGAGAGCAGCACGACCGAGCCCGCCGTCGCCACCTCGGCCGCTTCCTCCACGGCCGCCCGCAGCGACGGCGCGTGACTGATCTGCCGGCACTCGCGCAGAACTTGCTGCAGCCTCGACGCCGCTTCGCCGATCAGAATCAGGTGCGACACGCGGCGGCGGATCGCCTCGCGCAGCCGCTCAAAATCTCCGCCCTTGTCCCGCCCGCCGGCAATCAGCACGATCGGCTCCTCGAAGCTCTCCAGCGCCTTGAGCACGGCATCCACATTGGTGCCCTTCGAGTCGTTGATGAATTTCACCCCGCGCCTCTCACGCACCGCCTCCAGCGCATGCTCGATGCCCGGGAATGTCCGGAGCGCCTCGCGAATGGCGTTCACCGGACATCGGGCGACGACACCGGCCGCCACGGCCGCCATCGCGTTGGCCAGATTGTGCGAGCCGGGAAGCCGGATCTCCTCGCGCCGGCAGATGGCGTCCGTCCGTCCGCCGAATGTCGCCGTCACCTGCAGGCCGTCCCAGACGACTCCCTCCTCGATGCCCTGCCCGAGCCTGCCCGACCTGGAAAATCCAAGCGCCCGCGCCCGCACCATCGGCCGCATGGCGGTCACCTGCGCATCGTCCAGATTCAGCAACGCCATGTCGCTCCCCGACTGGTTCTCCAAGATCCGGGCCTTGGCCGCGATGTAATCCCCCGGCGCCTCGTAGCGATCCATGTGATCCGTCGAGATATTCAGGATCGCCGCAAACCAGGGATGAAACCGCCTGATCGTTTCGAGCTGGAAACTCGAGACCTCGGCGACGATGTACTCGTACGGCGCGGCGGCGCCGGACTGGTGCGTGGCGAGCGCCGCCTCGCTGAGCGGCGTCCCCAGGTTGCCGCCGATAAACGCCCGCTTGCCGCTGCGCGTCAGCATCTCCCCGATCAACGTCACCGTCGTGCTCTTCCCGTTCGTACCAGTGATCGCGATGACCGGCGCCGTCAGAAACCAGGACGCCAGTTCAAGCTCGCCGATCATCGGCACGCCGCGCCCGCGAACCGCCCGCAGCAGGGGCGACCTCGACGGCACCCCCGGACTGATCACGACGAGCTCAGCCTCCTGCAGCGAAGATCCATAGTCGGCTCCGGTACGGACGGTAAGCCTCGTGCGATCCAGCCGCGCCAGCACATCCGCAAGCTGCGCCTCGTCTTTGGCATCGGCTATCGTCACCCGCGCCCCGGCCGCCAGCAGCAGGCGTGCCGCCGACTCGCCGCTCCGGGCCATCCCGATGACCGTGACCCGCCTGTTTGCTAAGCCCTCGACCGAGTCGATCGCCATGGTTGACCATAGGCCGCCATTACCTGAGTTTGAGCGTGCTCAGACTCAACAACGCCAGGAGAATCGCGATAATCCAGAGCCGCACGACGACCTTCGGCTCTTCCCAGCCTTTCATCTCGAAATGATGATGAATCGGCGCCATCAGGAAAATCCGCTTGCCGCGCGACTTGAAGGACACCACCTGGAAGATGACCGAGATCGCCTCGATGACGAACACGCCGCCGACGAGCAACAGCAGCAGTTCGTGCTTGCTGACCACCGCGACCGTTCCCAGCGCGGCCCCCAGCGGCAGGGAACCCACGTCGCCCATGAACACCGTCGCCGGATAGGTGTTGAACCAGAGAAAGCCCAGGCTCGCGCCGAAAATCGCCGCCGTGAAGACAGCCATCTCGCCCGCGCCCTCGATGTGGGGAATGAGCAGATAGTCGGACATGATCTTGTTGCCGACCACGTAGGCCACGATCGTATAGGCCAGCGAGGCGATCATAATGGGGCCGACCGCCAGGCCGTCGAGGCCGTCCGTGAGGTTGACGGCGTTCGAGCTGCCGACGATGACCAGCACGGCGAACGGGATGTAGAACAGGCCCAGATCGGGCGTGAAATGCTTGAAAAATGGCACGTTCAATTGCGTCGAGTAGCCGGGCAGGAAATAGAAGGCGACACCGATCGCCAGCGCCATGAAGCCCTGCGCCAGAATTTTTTGGCCGGCCGTCAACCCTTTCGACTTGCCGCCGACAAACTTCCGGTAGTCGTCGACAAAACCGATCAGCCCGTATCCGAAGATCGCGCCCATCGCCAGCCACACGTATCGATTGGTGATGTCCGCCCAAAGCAGGGTCGAAAGCATGACGGAGAAGAGAATCAGGATGCCGCCCATCGTGGGCGTGCCCTCCTTGGCGAGATGGCGGCTGGGGCCGTCCTCCCGGATGTGCTGCCCCAGCTTCATGGCCTGCAGGCGGCGGATCAGCGGCGGCGCCAGCACG
>DASWIN010000011.1:0-6018 GCA_036397655.1 Nitrospiraceae bacterium
GAGCTCGCCGAGCCGGCAGCGCGCCTGGAAATCCTCCCCGTCCGTCGCCAGCAGCTTCTCCAGCTCGGCAATCTCCTCGTCCGCCGTCAGTTGCGGCTCCGGCTGGCCGACAGCGGCCGCGCCTGCTTCTGCCTGTTGCTCGTCCATGATTCCCCTCTCCTATCAGGATGCTGAAAAAGTCCGCCAGCTTTGTTCTCGCTCGCTGCGGCCGTGCTGGACGGCCTTTTAGAACCTCCTGTTATGCCTGCTGGCCGAGCAACGGATGCTGCTCTCCGGCCAGCACGGGTTCGTCCGTTCGCGTGCTCGCCACGGAAGTGCGCCGACGCTCCAGCGTCAGCAGCAGCACTCCGAGCAGCACCATCAAGGTCAGATGTGACAGTTGCAACGCGTAGCCCGCAAGGAACATCAGCCCGAGGCCGATGCCTTCGTATCGTCCCTGAGTGTACAACTTGACGACCGTGTAGGACCAGGCCAGCAGGCCCGCCATGTACAAGGCAAAGGGCAGGTAGAAAGTGTAGCCCATGCCCATTTGGAAAATCCAGCCGATCCCCTCGCCCGCTTTACGGACCTCCAACGCCATGGACGGATCGTACCAGCCCGCCAGGGTGTCGACAAACAGCAGCAGCACGAACGCGGCCGCCGCGGTCAGCGCAAACGCAATATTCCGACGCTGCTGTCGTTTATTCTTCGATGTGAGCGAGAAGCCGCCATAGGCCCAGAAGACCAGCATGCTGGCCAGCACCATGCACGCTTCGCCGGCTCGATTGATTTCGTGGACCAGCGGCGGCGCATCCAGCGAACCGGCCAGGCCATAGGTGGTGGAGACCACTTGATAGTACAGCCAGCCGGAAATCCCCAACAGATACACCACGATCATGATCCGTTGGCTCCACGGACGCGGGATCGAGAGATATTCGGCCACGAGCAACAATAAGATGCCCCAGAAGACGACGTTATATACCACGGCTCCCAGCATGGCCGGCGGAAAGATGAGAAACCCGACCGTGAGCAGCAACAAGAATGACGAAGCCGGGACCACCACCGCATCGTAACGTCCGTTTCCGATGCCACGGACCTTGTTGAGCAGCGCGATCGACAGGACCAGAAATACCAGCATGGAGACCAGATTGAGCAGCGTGAATCCCATGGAAGAGAGGACTTTGAACGTGATGCGCACGGATTCGTACTTGGCGGCCAGCTTGCTCAGGTGCATGCCCAACCGCGAGACCAGCCGGTACAGCACGAGTTCGAAAAACGCCGCCCACAGGAGAAACTTGGCGGCCGTATCGAAGAGCAGCCCCTGTTCGTCCGCTCTGCCGACTGTTTTGACCGCCGTTTCGATTGTCATGGCCGGTGCTGACACGATAAGAGTAACGAAACGATCATGAACCGGCCGGGAGGGGGACGCGCTGGGCCTGTGCCTTGGCGCGGGCGATATACAGCAGCCCGTCCGCCATGGAATAATTGAAGGGCAGTTCGCAGACGACTTCGCTGATCTTGCCGTAGACATGCTGGTAGACCCGCTCCGCCTGTTCCGGCGGCATCCCGGATGAGACTTCGTAGAAAAATCCGAGACTGAGATCCTCGGCGGCGGGCCGCATGATCCGCTGGATGCCGTGCCCGCCCGGGTCGCTCATAATCGGGGCCTCCTTCTCCAAATCAAAGAGGCAGGGCTGGCAGGAGAACCCGTAGGAGGAATGCAATCGCTTGTTCTCCACGATAAAATTCATCGTCTCCAGCGCCTCCTCCTCGGTCTCCGTGGGGAACCCGACAATAATGTAGCAGTGGATGGCGACGCCGATGTCCAGGCAATCCTGAGTGATGCGGCGGACGCTGTCCTGCTTGATCCCCTTTTTCATGAAATCCATGACGCGCTGGTTGAACGACTCCAGCCCGAACACGATTTTGAGGCAGCCGGCCTCGCGCATGCTCGTCAGCAGCTCACGCGACAGGTTCTTCTCAAACCGCATCTCCGCCGTCCACTGGAGATTCAGGTTCCGGTCCTGAATCTGCTGGCACAACCGCTTGGTCGGCGAGAGCGCGAGACATTCATCGGTAAAAAAGAAAAACGGCGTATGGTACTTCTCGGACAACAGCTGCAACTCGTCTGCCGTCTTGCCCGGATCCTTCTGGCGGAAATTCTGGTGGTCGAGCGTCAAGGCGCAGAAGGAGCAATCCTTGTAATAGCACCCGCGCGAGAATTGCACCGGCAGCACCGTTTCGGGTGCCAAATACCGGTCGAGCGGAAACCCGTCGTAATTGGGGGCCGGTAACTCATTGATGTTCTCCGAATAGAACGGCTGGTTGACGGTGATCTTTCCGTTCTGCCGGTAGATCAGGTTGGGCACCTTGCTGAAATCCTTCTTGCCCGCCAGCTGATTGACCAGTTCCAGGAGCGCCGTCTCGCCTTCGAAGACGATGATGTCGTCGGTTAAATCGAACAGGCTATGGCAACGCCGAAGATTGTCCACCAGCCGCGTGAAAATGCTGCCGCCGATCGTGAGGTGGATATTGGGGTTCGCTTCCTTGATCAACCGGCACAGGGTCAGGCCCGGAATGATCTGCGAGGTGGCCGTGATGGAGACGCCGATCAGATCCGGCTGGTCGTCGATGATCGACGACAGGAACCGTTCGCGGAACAAACTGAGATAGGGATTCTGCTCTTCGTCACAAATGACTTTCAGGAGATCCTTGGACGAATAGATGGAATAGCCGCTGACCTGGTTGTCCACAACCGTGATACGGGTCGGGAAATACAACGTGGACACCATCTCCAGCCACTTATCGATCAAGAAGAGGGCGTCCCGGTACCGCTCCAGATCGTAAAACTCCTCCCCCCGAAGAACCTCCTTGGCAACCTCGACCCGATCGATCAAATAGGGAAACCGCTCCACGGCCTCGACGGCACGGGCATAGTGCTCTTCACTGGAAGGGCCGGTCTCTCCCTTTTTCGTACGCTCGAGCTCCTTGACCTTGTCCTGGAGCCTGGCAAAGATCGCCCTGCCGTAGGATTCCGTGAGGACGGTATCCAGGACCTCAATATTCAGGTCCCGCTGCCTGACGTTGGTGACGCCGGCCTGGACGAGAAACCCGGTCAGCGATGGGAGGCTGAGATACGGTTGCGAGGGATGCCAGCTGGGAGGGAATAGCAGGGAAACGTTCACAATGATTCCTTCTCGCACTCTGGAAGAATGGCCGATGAACGTGCCGACACAGCACCGGCAAACCACAAAGAATTTGATTATTTATACACTGTCCTCTCCTGCAAATGCAACCACGCGCACTGTTCTGGAATCAAAAAATGGCCTTCAAACACAACGGGTTATACTATCTCGGCAGAGGCTGAAAACCGTCGGATGAAAAAGCCCCGAGCCACTTTCGCACTAGGTGCGGGTGACTCGGGGCCTTTTCGGCACACTCGTTAGATCGGGGCAGCAGGCCCGACTAACACCCCCTATCGGGGGACTTGCTCAGGGCATTTTCAGCGTGAACCAGGTGGAGATACCCTTCATCCCGTTCCGCTCGACGTTGCTGCCATCCCACACGGCGAAAGCCACGGGGATAGACGCGCCTGCCTTGAACTGCACATCGTTCTGATCGCTGGTCGTCAGCTCGCGCTTGACCACGACCCGCCACGTCGGACCAAGGCAGCAGCCGCCCTTGATCGATCCATAGGGCTCCCACAGGCCATTCCCGACGACGTCCTGATGCGCCTGCGTGGTCAGCGTGCTGAACCCGTTGGCGTTCAGATCCTCGACCGAGCTTCTCCGCAGCGTCGGATCCGACAAGATATTGCCGGACCAGATGCCGGGATTGAACGGGCCAAGGCTGCGACCGATCCGATCCGGATAGGTCACGCCGCCCGCCGGCTCCTCGAAGTAATAGTCCCACGCGATGGATGGATATTGATCATCCACGTCCCACATGCCTGCGGCATCCTTGCCGAGATCTTTCTGCCACTCGGCATTCCAACGCCAGATGTTCACGGTCCCTCCGGACTGCCCCATGCACTGGAAGGGTGGGGCGCCCGAGGTGCTGACCGGGAACTGGAGCGCTGCCTGATCGCGGAAGTCCTGCGGTCCGATGGTGGTGTTGTTGAGGGTCTGATCGGCCCAATCCAGCCGGAACGCCACTTCCTTGCCGTTGGACAACGCCTTCACGAACACGGACTTCACGGAAATATTCGGGTGCATCGGCGTGGTGATCGTCTGTCCGCTGAGGGGAACGACCACACCCGGTACACTCTCCCAGACGGGGTTTGCACCATCCATCGGGATCGGCCCCTTGATCGCCTTGACCGGAATGGTAACCGGCTGGCTGACCGCTAGGGGCACCTGCCCGATAGTCAGCATGATGCCGACCATCAAGGCAGAGAGAAGAATGCCAAACACCACTCCTCTGTTGCGTGTCTGCACCACTCTCATATAAAAGTACCCTCCTCTAGATTAAAGATTACGACTGCACTCACACCCATGATTGCTATTGCACCGAAAAAGAATTGCGACACCTCTCACGCTGTTCCTGTCGGCCCCGAATCGTCCTTCTCCTTCTCCTTCTGATCCATGAACGATTCCGCACCGACTTCGTTGAGCAGAAGACTGAGCTCGTTCCCCTGATCCTGCGCCCCGCACTCGTAGCTCTGGCCCTCCGGCACGTTGAAGGTTGCCGGCCGGTAATCCGTCTCCGAATAGGGCTGCGGGTTGACGCCCAGATACACGGCATCGAACTCGATACCGTCGGCCGTGAACTCGGCCATGTACCGGAAGAAGCCCTTATCGGCCTTCTTCACCAGCATCCGCGAGAAAAGCGGTACCCACCGCCCAATATGGTCCTTCATGAACTTTTTCTGGGCATCCACCACGATTTGCGTCTTCTCCGCGCCGTCGTGGCATCGCGCATACGATTCCTTGTAAGCCAGGAAATGCATGAACTCGAGTTCCACGCTCAGATGGTCCAGCCGCTCGTGAATGTCGCGCGAGAGCTCCAATCCGAACGCCTTGTAGAATCCGGCGATATCGCCCATCACGTGGGCCTGCCCGAAGACGTGGTCATTACCGAACAGAGTTTCATAGGGAGGACAATCGAGGGTGATGACGTTGCTGAAGACCCGTCGATGCTCGGCTTGCAGATCGCTTAACGTCCAGTGGGTACATTCCGTCGCGATCCATTGCTCGACATTATCCATATACTTGAGCAGCGCGGCCAGCTTCACTTTGGCCTTCTCGCCGCCCTGCCCGGACAGCGCTGCGCTCAACCCTTCGATTGCAGCCCGGCCATCCTCGACAAATTCTCCGCTCTGGAGATAGTCCAGGAACTCGTCATCTTCAGGGTACAGCAGGCTCCACGAAATGAGGAGGTATAGCTTGCTCCGGCCAAGCGCCCGTTCAACGGCCGGAGAATCCTTGATCGCTCCAATCGCTCCAGTGGTTGGAGCCATGACGGCGGGATCACTCATTCTGCGTTCGCTCTCCTTCATGCTCATATCCGACACCCCATAGGCAGCGTACGGCCAAGCGCGCGTATGATATGGAAAGCTCCAAATGAAGTCAAGCCGATTCTTGGCCGCACTAACCTCATGATTTTACTAGCTCATCGGACTTTCCAGAACGATCAAACTATACGCACTCTCTCATTATTGAGACGTCAGGCGCTCGCCGGCAACAGCCGCGCGGGAGTCACGCGGATGGCGATCTTATCGTTGACCGTCTTGCAGACCTGCTCGCAAAGGCCGCAACCCACGCAGCGGCTGCTCGCAACCACCATGCGCATCTCGGAAAAGTCCATGGACAAGGCCTGGGTCGGGCACTGGGAGACGCAGGCATGGCACCCTTGCCCGGCCGTGCAGAGTCGATGCGACACCACCGCCAATCCCATCCGGACCTCGCCGGAACTCTCAACGGGCAGCAGGGCTTCGGTGGCGCAGGCGGCAATGCATGGAAAATCGTCGCAGAGGTGGCAGGGCACCTGATCGGGGAAGATCACCGGCGTGCCGTCACGGCGGTCGAACTGAATGCTCTG
>DASWIN010000012.1:0-7506 GCA_036397655.1 Nitrospiraceae bacterium
TGCGACGTACCGATCAAAGCCTACTGGAGGCAAAGTAACTATCCGCTCGCATATGATTGAAGCGAGCGGTTCAAGCGAAGCTTGGTATGTACCTCCTCAGTCGCCGGACTCCCTGCGGCCGAGCCATGGGAATGGCGCGCGTCTTGGCGCGCGCAGGGCGGGCGGGTGTGACGGGGCCTTTTTGAACTTCCTGGGCAAGAATGCATAAATGAACAAGCCGCTTCTGGCGAATAGGCTTTTGACTCGCTACGGAAACGGATGCTATAGTCCGGCGCGGAGAAAAACACGTCTAAAAGTCTGAAAGTCATCAAGTCATAAAGTCCAATTGATTATGACTTTACAGACTTTACGACTATAAAGACTTTGAGACATTCGCGGAGCAAAACCATGGTTGAAGTACCGGTTAAGATTTATATCCAGAACATAGCGAAAAAGGCTCGTGAAGCAGTCAGGCCAATGGCTCTGCTGACGGGCCCGGTCAAGGACCAGGCCCTGCGGGCCATGGCCGACCGGCTTGAGGAGGGGAAGGACAGGATCCTCGAGGCCAACAAGCAGGACAGCGAGGCGGTCGGAAAAACCATGCAGGACTCGGCGACGAGCCGGGATCAGATCCGCGACGCGGTGGAGCGGCTTCATACGACGGAGGATTCGATCAAGGAGATGGTCGAGGGGCTGCGCCGGGTGGCCGATTTGCCCGATCCGGTCGGCGAAGTGACCCGGATGTGGCAGCGGCCGAACGGGATGGAAGTGAGCCGGGTGCGGGTGCCGATCGGGGTGATCGGCGTCGTGTCCGAGCTGGCGCCCCTGATCATGACCGATTCGATCGCCCTGTGCTTGAAGAGCGGCAACGTCTGCCTCTTTCGCGGGGCGCCCGAATGGATCAGGACGAATACCGCCATCGTCACGATGCTGCGCGAAGCGGCGGAGGAGGCCGGCGTGCCGGCGGCAGCGATCACGTTTGTCGAGCGGACGGAAAAGGAAGGCGCGCTGGAGCTGATGCGGCTGCATACGCTGCTCGACGCCTTCATCCCGCGCGGCGGTCCGGGGCTGCGCAAAACGGCCCTCGATCAGGTGCGGGTGCCGGTGCTCTGCCATGACGGCGGCGTCGGCTCGGTGTACGTGGACAAGGAAACGGATTTGCCGCTGGCGCAGAACATCGTCATCAACGCAAAGGTGCAGCAGCCCTCGGCGCCGAATTCCGTGGACACCCTGCTGGTGCAGCAGGCGACGGCGAGGCCACTGCTGTCGGCGTTGATCCGCCGCCTGATCGAGGAGTTCAAAGTGAACATCCTCGGCTGTTCCAAGACCGTGGCGCTGATCGGGTCCCTCGCCATGACCGGCCACAAGTCGGTGGAGCCGGCGACGGAGGAGGATTGGAGCCGGCAGTTTCAATCCGACACGCTGGCGGTGAAGATGGTCGTGGGTATCGACGAGGCCCTGGCCCACATCGCCTGCTACGGTCCCGCCCACACCAGCACGATCGTGACGCGGGACTACGCGAACGCGATGCGGTTCGTGCGCGAAGTGGATGCGGCGGCCGTGTTGATCAATGCCTCCACGCGCCTGCACGACGGGGAGGAGTTCGGGCTTGGCGGCGCGATGGGCATCGCGACGGGGCGCGTCCACGCGCGCGGGCCGATCGGGTTGGAAGAGCTCACCTGCCAGAAATACGTCGTGCTCGGCACCGGCCAACTGCGCCATCCTCATCCCGTGCCGGTGACCTATGAAGATGCGATCATGCTGAAGAAGGGCATGGCGTGACCTGATGTTCAGCGAAACTGGCGCGACGTGCGAGAAAGGCGAGACTGGCGGGAAACGCGAGTCGCGTAAGTCGCGCCCGTCCCGCAGGCGCGCGCGTATCGTTAGCTAGTACAAGGCCCGCCGGTTGCCGACTCCCGACATCAAAGCAGCCATTGCCTCACACCTCGCACGCTGGGGCCTGCGGCGGTTCGACTCCGACGCCGCCTACGACCAGTGGCAACGAACCAGTCTCAAACCCGACGAACTCGCGACGCTCCTCCGGCTGTCCGAGCGGCGGCGCGCGCCTGGCGCCGGCGCGGCGGACGAAACAGCGTTCTACGATTATGCCGCCGCCTCCCATGTTCTGCCGGTGCTGTACAGCCAGCGCTGTGACTACTACCTCGCCGTCGGTTCGGCGGTGGCGGAGCGGATCGGGCAGGCCCGCAGGGCGCTGGATGCGGGATGCGGCATCGGCGTGCTGACCACGTTCTATGCCCAGCAGTTTCCGCATTGCGCCTTCACGGGCATGGACCGGTCGCCTGCTTCGATCGCGGCCGCGCAGGCCAGGGCGACCGCTATGGGACTATCGAACGTCCGCTTCGAATGCCTCGATCTGGACCGCGCCGACCCGCCGAAGACTGTTGAACCGTTCGACCTCATCGTGGCGACCCAGTCGTTGCTGCAGACCGAGCATGATCCGGGCCTGCCGAGCGCAGACTGGCGGACCTTCGAACGGGCGAAGAAGGCAGCGGCGCAGGCCGACTTCGAGCGACGCACCGGGCTGGCCGTTCGAATAGACCGGCTGTGCGGGGCGCTTGCGCCGAACGGCCGCATGATCATCTGTGAGAAGACGAGGCATCTGGCCCGGCGCGTGCCGTTTCAGCGGGCCTTGGCGGCCCGAGAGCTGGGGTTGCTTGAGACTCCATTGCCGATTCAGTATGTCCTCGTCGAAGAGGCGACCGACGACGGCCCGCTCTATGTGCTCGGCCGGGCCGGAAATCCGGCTGCCGCATGGGATGAATCACCGGAGCGGGCTGACGAGCAGGTGGATCTGGCTGCGCTCGAAGGCAAGCAGGCGGGTCCGAATGAGCCGCTATACGAAAATCACACCGCCTCGGCGCAACAGGTCTGGGCAAAGCTGCCGGAGCGGCGCATTCTTCAGGAATCCACGAAGCAAGAGCCGGATGGCCGGCAGGTCCACATCGAACTTGGCGAGTCGCAGGGCCTGACCTATCTCTATTGCGCCAATACCTTCGACCAGCGCCAGTTGGTGCTGGTGAAGAGCCGGCAGGCTTCGATGCTGGCCCAGTACTACCAGGAACTTCTGCAAGGTCTCGACGCTCCTGCCCACTGACTGGTCTGAAAGTCAGAAAGTTTGTAAAGTCATCAGGTTTGGGCCTCAGACTTTATGACTTTAGAGACTGTCGACCGTATTTGAACCAACTTGACCCAGCTCTCCAGCGGGCACTACAATGACGCTCGTTCATTGTGGATTCATGGCCGGAAGTCCTCATGAAAATTGAGTATTCCAAGGGCGAGAAAGCCAGCCTCGAGCTGATCCAACTGCATCGCCGGACATCGGAAGCCGCAAGCGGGCGGAAGATGAAAGTGATGCTGATCTTTCCACCCGACTGGTACCCCTCCGAGCCCTACCTCAGCCTGCCGACCCTGACCGCCGTCCTCCGCGCCGCCGGCCACAGCGTCACCCAGAAAGACGTCAACCTCGAAATGTACGACTGGTACTTCAGCGAGGATTTCCTCAAGCGGGTCCTCAAGAAGGTGCCGCAGCAACTGGACCGTCTCCGGAAGCTGGCGAAGAAGCGCGAGCTGGAGGCCTGGGAGACTGATTTACAGTTGGCGCTCTGCGAGCTGACGCGTGAGCGCATCACCGAACTGGCGAAGAAGGCCGAGGAGGCCAAGCAGATCGTCCGCGGGGAGATCTTTTACGACATCGACAGGCTCGAATGGGCGATCAACACGTTTCGCGAAGTGACCGCCGCCATCTCGCTGGTCTACGCGCCGGCGCGTATCTGCATGCCGCCGATGGAAACCGACCTCTCCTACAAGGTCTACATGTCCTCCGAGGTGATGGAGGCGGTGCAGGATGCGCAGGTCAACGTCTATCGCGACGTGTTCGAGCATCTCGTGAAGCCGGCCATTGAGGCCGAGCAGCCGGACGTGATCGGCATTTCCATCGTTCTCCAGCAGCAGCTCTTCTCCAGCATGACCTTCTGCGCGCTGATCAAACAGCACTTCCCGAACATCCACGTGACCATCGGCGGCAACACGGTCACGCGCCTGCGCGACACGCTGCCCCAGTCGCCCCTGTTCGGCTATTTCGACAGCGCGGTGTTCTACGAGGGGGAAACGGCGTTCCTGCAACTGGTCGAGGCGGTCGGGGCGGGGCGCAGCTTGAAGGACGTGCCCAACGCGCTCTACCGCGACGCATCCGGAGTCCAGACCTCGACGCTGACGTACTCGGAAGACATGGAGGCGCTGCCGGCGCCGGACTTCGACGGGCTGCCGCTGGACAAGTATTTTCTGCCGGACAAGATCCTGCCGTATCTGGCGACGCGCGGCTGCTACTGGGGGCGGTGCGAGTTCTGCGATCACGGCGAGGGGTACACGGCCGGCTACCGCACGAAGAAGATCCAGCAGATCCTGGACGAGATTCACCATCTCCGCGAGAGGTACCGCGTCCGTCATTTCCACTTCACGGATGAATCCTACCCGCCGGCGCTCTTCCGCAAGCTCTGCCGTGGGCTGATCGAGCGCGACATGAACATCGTCTGGACCACCCACATGCGTTACGAGAAGAGCCTGCTCGACGAACCCGTGTGGGAGGACGCCAAGCAGTCGGGCTTGAAATACCTGCACGTGGGTTACGAATCGGGCAACGAGCGCGTGCTCAAGCTGATGGACAAGGCGACGACGACGGACGTGATCACCCGGAGCCTGCAACTCTCGGCCAGGGCCGGCATCTGGAACCACGCGATGGGCTTCTTCGGTTTCCCCGGCGAGACGCGGGAGGAGGCGCTGGATTCCATCCGGTTCCTGGAACAGAACAAGGAGATCGTCCATTCCGTCGGCTTCGGCACGTTCGACCTGAGCCGCCATAACCCGGTGGCCAAGAATCCTGAGAAATGGGGCGTGACGCCCTACATCAACCCGCAGTGGGACCTGGCGTTGGACTATTACTACACGGTCAAGGACGGGCTCAGCATCGAGGAGGCCGAGCGGGTCTTCGAGGAGTTCGAGCGGAGCCATCCGTCCAACTGGGACCTGCGCATCTTCGTCCGGGAGTACATCTTCCTCTACGTCGCCCGGTTCGGGCTGGGCAAGCTGCCGGCTCTCCAGTTCAACTCGGCAAAATCAGGCGCGCCTGCGTCGACGCCTGGCGGCGCGCGGCCCTCGCTCGAAGCGAAAGTCTGCTAATCCAGGCTATAGGCAATAGGCTATGGGCATTGGGAAAATCAGGCTACAGGGTATAGATCATTGGCAATTTGCAAGGCCGACCCATAGGCGCATTCGTTTCATCTCATCACTGCCTATCGCCTATCGCCCATCGCCTGACTTCTAGCCATGAGCACCCTAATTAACATCGGAAAAAAAGAGGCGACAGCCGCGCAAGCCGCGAGCGTACCAGCGCGCAAATTGAAGACCATGTTGCTGTTCCCGCCCGAGTGGGTCCCGACGGCGCCGTATCTCGCGCTCCCGAGCCTCACCGCCGTCCTGCGCCAGAACGGCCACGAAGTTATCCAGCGCGACGTCAACATCGAAATGTACGACCTGTTTTTCAGCGACACGTTCCTGATCTGGGTGAAAACGAGAATCGCCGGGCAGCTCCACTCGCTTGAAATAAAGGAGCGAAGCGGTTGGCTGAGCGACCAGGAAACCGGCCAGAAGGCCTGCCTGGAAGCGAAAGCCGGCGTGGATGTGGTGGACCTGATCGAGCGGGTGGACAAGGCCAAACGCATCACCCGCAGCGAATCGTTCTACGACGCCGCGCAGCTCGAGTGGGCGCTGAACGTGTTCCGTGAAGTCATGCAGTACATCTCGGCGGCCTACTACCCGGCGTCGTTGGTCTTCTATCCGATGGAAAGCAACCTCGGCTACCGGCCTGGCGTCTCGAAGGAGGTCTTCGCCTGCCTGGAGGACGAGCAGGTGAACGTCTACCGCGACGTCTGCCGGCAACTGGTGCTGCCGTCGGTCAGCCGGGAGAAGCCGGACGTGGTGGGCGTCTCGATCGGCACGCAGATGCAGCTCATGGCCGGGCTGACCATCTGCAAGATGATCAAGGAGGCCTTTCCGCAGATTCACGTGGTGGTCGGCGGCAACGTCATCACGCGGCTCCAGGAAGAGCTGCCGAAACAGGAGCGGTTTTTCACGGAGGTGTTCGACTCGGCGATCATGTACGAGGGGGAACATGCACTGCTCTGGCTGCTGGAGTCGCTGGCCGGCCGGCGGGACAGGGCCTCGGTGCCGAATCTGATCTACCGCGATGCGTCGGGCGTCCACGTCAACAAGGAGATCTATACCGAAAAGACCACCGCGCTGCCGCTGCCGGATTTCGACGGCTTCCCGCTCGACAGCTATTTCGTTCCGGTGCGCATCCTGCCGTATCTCGCGACGCGCGGCTGCTACTGGGGCCGCTGCACCTTCTGCGACCACGGGCAGGGCTATTTCGACCAGTACCGTGGCATGGCGGCCAACCAGGTCGTGGAGCAGGTCAAAGCATTAAAGGACAAATACGGCTGCGAGCATTTCCTGTTTGCCGACGAGTCCTATCCGCCCGCGCTCTTCAAGAAGGTGACGCGCCTGCTGGTGGACCAGCAGGTCGGCATCAAGTGGACGACCCTGATCCGGTTCGAGGAATCGTTGGACGAGCAGGACATGCAGATGGCCGCCAAGTCCGGCTGCTGCACGCTTTACTACGGCATGGAGTCCGCCAACGAGCGCGTGCTGGAGCTGATGGACAAGCATGCGAAGAAGTCGGTGATCGAGCGCAAGCTCCAGGAAGCGGCCAGGGCCGGCATCTGGAACCATGTCATGGCGTTTTACGGATTTCCGGGCGAGACGCGCGCGGAGGCGGAGGAGACGCGGCAGTTTCTGCTCGACAACAAGCAGGACATTCACTCCGTCGAGCTGTTCTACTTCGTGGCGTACCGGCACACGCCCATGGTGCGGAACCCCGACAAGTTCGGCATCACGATCCACAAGCAGGAGGACTACGACCTGCCGCTGGACTATTACTACACGCTCAACGAGCCGGTCGGGATTTCCTGCCTGGACGCCATGCAGCTCTGCGAGGAGTTTTACCGGAACGACTTCGAGCCCTGGGCTGTGCGGGTCAACGCCCGCGAACACGTGTTCCTCTACATCTCCAAGTACGGCACGAACCGGCTGCCGCAGATTTATGCCAAGCCGAAGGAGGGGGATGCGGTGTCCGGCCTCGTCACCTGGCCGGTCGCGCACGGGGATGCGGAGGCGGAGAGCACTCAGTCCATGGCCCGCGTCGTCAGCCATGCGACGAGCAAGTCGTAAGCCGCGTTGACCTCCTTCGTCATCGTTTCGCCTTTTTTGTAACTCTGCATGTACTTCCGCGGGTTGTTGGTGAGGGTGGCGAAGCGGTGGGGGTGCCAGACGGCCAGCAGTTCACGGCGCTTCTCGTTCAATTGCTCGCGGGTAAACGGTTCGGCGAGCCCAAACAGTTGCAGGGCCGTGTCGTGCGTCATCGGCTTGATCGGTTGCTTGAACGAAGCCATG
>DASWIN010000013.1:0-2640 GCA_036397655.1 Nitrospiraceae bacterium
TGCAGCCCCAGCCGGTTCAGTGAGAGGTCCAGCTGATCCGCGAGAAACTCGGGATGGAGGCAGTGCCAGATGCCTTCGCCGTATTTGACCATCTCGGGGTAGGGCTTGCCGGCCTTCTCGCGGGCCTCCGCGCGTTTGAGATTCTGTCCCTGCACGTACCCGATTTTGGAGACGATGATAACTTCCTCGCGCTTCAACTCGCCCTGCTTGCTGAGCTCGGCAAGGACCGATCCCACCAGCTTTTCGCTGTCGCCGTCCATGTAGTTGGTGGAGGTGTCGATCAGGTTGCATCCGGCTCCGAGCGCATTGACCAGCGCCTGGCGATGGCCGGCATCCTCCGTGCCGGTTCGGTACCCGCCGAATCCGAGCCTGCTCGTGGTGAGCCCCGTGGAACCCAGCATTGTGAACCCGTGCTGAAGGGCGGTTCCCAGGCGCCCGATCATGCGCGAAGCATAGGCGGCGGTTTCTCCCGGCGTTGCGGCTCCGGCCAGCCGCGCTCCATCAAGGGGGGTGGACGAACCGGCCTGCCGCTGTTGAGCCAGGGCCGCGTCAACCTGCGCCGGCTCTGTAATCGGGGCCTGACAGGAAAAGTTCCGGCAGATATACAACGCCGCCTTCCCCGTCACTGGTGATTTTCCCTTGGTCAGCGGATGGTCCGGGTCCGGCCCTTGCGGGTCGTGGTGAGCGATGATCCGGTTGGGCAGAAACCGGCGATTGATGTCGATACGCAGCGCTTGGTAACCCGGTTCGGCCGGGCTGCCGATAAACGCCAGTTCGACCGGTCCGCGCAAGAGCAGGTCCACAACGCACAAACTCTTGGCGAAGGCGCGGGGATAGCGCGTGATCTGCCTGCCATAGACGCGGATGGCATTGGCCGCCGCCTCGCGAAAATCATCCCGGGCAAAGTGAAACGAGAGCCGGGCCAGCGCCGAGGCCGCCACGGCATTGCCGCTGGGGGTGGCGCCATCCGGCCCTTCGCGGCTGCGCAGAATCAGCGACTCGTGATCTTTGGAGGTGGTAAAGAATCCTCCCTGCTGCAGGTCGGAGAAGTCGGCCAGGAGACGCTCGGTCAGCCTGACCGCTTCATCCAAGTAGCCTTCATGCGCGCCGGCTTCGTACAGATCAATCAGCCCCTCGGCCAGGCAGGCATAGTCTTCCAGACAGGCGTCCAGGTGCGCCTTGCCGGCGCGATAGGTCCGATAGAGCCCTTCATCAGGGCGTTTCATGGCCCGCAAGAGAAAGTCCGCGGCCTCTCCCGCCGACTCTAGGTACCGGCTGTCGCCGAACACGCGCGCGCCTTCCGCCATGGCGCTGATCATCATGCCGTTCCAGGCGGTGAGGATCTTGTCGTCCAGTCCAGGGGGAATCCGTTTGGCGCGCGCGGAGTAAACGAGCGGCTTGACGCGCTCAATGGTTGCAAGCAGTTCCCGTGCTGAGATCTTCAGATGCGAGGCGACCGCCTCCAACAGCTCCGGCGTATTGGGAATGCTCTTGTGCTCCCAATTGCCGCCCGGCGTGATGTCATAGTAGGCGCAGAACCGCCTGGCATCCTCCTCATTCGGCACCACCGCACGGATTTCCTCCGGCGTCCAGACAAAAAACTTACCCTCGACGCCTTCGGAGTCTGCGTCGGTGGCCGAGTAAAACCCGCCTTCCTGCGAGGTCATCTCCCGCAGGATATAGTCCAGCGTCTCCGTCGCCACCCTGCGGTAGTCCGGATTTCCCGTGGCCTGCCAGGCTTCAACATAGATACGCGCGAGCAGGGCGTTGTCGTAGAGCATCTTTTCGAAATGCGGCACCAGCCAGCGTTCGTCCGTCGAATAGCGGGCGAACCCTCCGCCGACATGGTCGTACATCCCGCCCGCCGCCATGGCGTCGAGGGTCTTGGTCACCATCGTGAGCGGGTGCGCGTCGCCGGTCCGATGATGGTGCCGCAGCAGGAACGACAGGCCTGTGGCGGGCGGGAACTTCGGGGCCTGGCCGAAACCGCCGAACTGCGCATCGAATTCGTCCGCGTACTGGCCGGCTGCCGCCTCGAGCTCCGCCTCGCCGACGGACACGGGCGAGGCCACCTGCATGGATTGTTTCAACTGCTTCGTCAGATCGCTCGCCTGGTGGCGCAAGCCCTCCGCATCTTTTCGCCAGACCTCGGCCACCTTGGTCAGGACGGAGGCGAATCCAGGCCGGCCCCCGCGATCGGCCGGGGGAAAATAGGTGCCGGCGAAGATCGGTTCCTGCTCGGGCGTCAGGAACACCGTCATCGGCCACCCGCCCTGACCGTGGTTCATCGCCAGGGTCGCCTGCATGTAAATCTCGTCAAGGTCTGGGCGCTCCTCGCGATCCACCTTGATGCAGACGAAGTGGTCGTTCATGAGCGCGGCGATCTGCTCATCTTCGAACGATTCGCGCTCCATGACGTGGCACCAGTGGCAGGCCGAATAGCCGATGGATAATAGGATAGGCTTGTTTGATTCGCGGGCTTTCGTCAGGGCGTCCCGCCCCCAGGGATGCCAGTCCACCGGGTTATGGGCGTGCTGGAGGAGGTAGGGACTGGTTTCGTGAATCAAACGGTTGGGAGGACGCCCGGCACGTTCAGACATGGCGCACACCGTAACATCGCAAAGAAAGCATGGTCAATCG
>DASWIN010000014.1:0-2554 GCA_036397655.1 Nitrospiraceae bacterium
GACGTCTCCGTCGAATAGTGGTCGTGGATCGTGGAAAGAATTTCCTGGCCGGGCCAGAGCGTGAGGCCGCCGTAGAGCAACCCCAGTCCCATCGTCGTGCTGTCGGTCAAGGCGATATCGGTCGGCTGCGCGCCGAGATAGCCTGCCGCCGCGCGCAGGACCTCCGCCTCGGCGGACTCCTCGTGCTCGAACCAGTAGGTCGCCGGATCTTCGTCCAGGCCGCGCCGGTGCCGTTCGATCGCCTCGCGCACCGGCGCCGGATGGGAGGCCAGCAGGAATCCGGTCATGTGGATCCAATCGCGCTTGAGTAGGAACTGATCGCGCACTGCCTCCCAGGTATCCAGCCTGGGCGGCGGCGACGTTTGAGCCAGGACCTTGGGGAGGGGCAGGGAGCCGGCCAGCAGGCCGGCACTTACCGCCAGGCCGGTACGAACCAGAAACTGTCTGCGATCCATGCCCTGCATACATTCACTGTACTGCCTGAAATTCAGTGAGGCAAGCTGAGATGGCCAAGCTAAAGGTGATGGCAAGTTCTCGCAGGTTGTTCAAAAAGGTTATCCAACGAGGACGCAGGGAGCCCGGCGACTGAGGAGGTACATACCAAGCTTCGCTTGAACCGCTCGCTTCGATCATATGCGAGCGGATGGTTACTTTGCCATCAGTAGGCTCAGATCGGTACGTCGAGGAAGACGGGCGACCGAGAACAAAGTTGGGGACCTTTTTCAACATCCTGTTACTCGAGCGTTCCCCTGAGTGTTTTTAGCCGCCCCCGCTTCTTTTTCTGTTCGATCCGCCTCTGGTGCGAACCCCTGGTCGGTTTCGTGGCCTTCCGCTTCTTTCGCGGGATCGCGGCCCGCTGAATGAGGTCCCGGAGCCGCGCCAGGGCATCCTCGCGATTCTGCTCCTGGCTGCGGGACTGCTGGGCCTTGATGGTAATGACGCCATCCCTTGAAATGCGATGGTCCTTCAGCAGCAACAGCTGTTCCTTGCACTGCGCGGGCAGCGAGGAGGCGGCGATATCGAAGCGCAAATGAACGGCCGTCGAGACCTTGTTGACATGTTGCCCGCCGGCCCCCTGCGCACGCACCGCATGGATGTCGATCTCACTATCCGGGATGGCGATGTGCGATGAAATATGCAGCAAGGAGTGCCTCACGGATTCTTCGCGCAACGGAAACCGGTGCCATGATTCCGCATCGTCGGCCGCGAGCCGTCGCGCACGGCGCTACGCAGCAGGCCCCGGTGGTTCAGCCAGGAGCCGCCGCGATGGATCTTGAACTCGCCGCCGGCCGGCCCTCTGGGGTCGCGCTCATCCATGCTCTCGTAGGTCTTCGGGTCATACCAATTGGCCGTCCACTCCCAGACATTCCCGGCCATGTGCATGAGGCCGGCCGACGTGGCGCCCTTTTCCAGCTCGGTCACGGGAACGGTCAGGATGCCCTGCACGCCTTTGATGGCGATGACCCCCGCGCCGTTCTCGCCGGCCCACCAGGCCCTGGCTTCATCGGCTGACCCGAAATCGGTCCCGGACCAGTAGGAGACGCCGTTTGCGCGCATCCGGTCATGCTGATTGCCCCAGGGATACTCGCGACCGTCGGTCCCCCGTGCCGCCTTTTCCCATTCGGCCTCCGTCGGCAAACGCTTGCCCGCCCATGTGCAGTAGGCGACCGCGTCGTGCCAATCCACATTCACAACAGGATGGTCGAGCAGCTTTCCCGCGATCTCGGAGCCTTGCCAAAGATTATAGGCTGGATCGCAGCAATGCTCAGGCGTCCGATGCTGCGTCGCTTTCAAGAAAGTCTGGTAGCGCCGGTTCGTGACCTCGTAGCGATCCAGAAAGAAGGACGAGAGCGTGATCGTCCGTTGCGGATGCTCGTCCACATCGCCCTGGCCCTCGGGGCTGCCTCGAAGGAACGGTCCTTCCGCAATGAGCACCATCGGCGCCCCATCCTTGCCGATCAATTCGGCTGGGGCGGCGGTCGCGGATGCGACGGAGGTCATGAGGATCGTGGTGAGAAAAAGGAGATGCATGCAGTCGTCCCGTACGGGGCCAACATCATACTGTAGTTCCGTCAGGAGAACCAATCGCCATGTGCATCCGGAAGTCCGGGAGCTCCAAAGACCGATTGAGGTGACAGGGCATTTGTGGTACAGATGACTCGCAATGATACGTAGCAGTTGGGCGTAGAAAGCCGCGCTGTTCCCCACCTCCAGGAGGACACCATGAATTTTGCGACTGCAATTCTGGCGGGCGTTCTAACGGTTATGCTTGGAGTGAGCGGGTGTGCGTCGTCAGGGGCATCCGGAGGAGGAAGCCCTGCCACCGGAAACTTTCTAATTCTGAACGACCAACTAGTGGTTCAAATCAAGGACGGTGTTTCGACGAAAGAGGATATAAAGGCGCTGTTCGGAGCCCCCTGGCGTACCGGGGGGTCAAAAGATTTCCCGGGATTGGCGGCCGATAGGGAAATGTGGTGCTATTCTGCCCGCACCCAGACGCACGGCCATGGCCTATGCGTGGAGTTCAAGGACGGCATTGTGCAGTCGCACGACA
>DASWIN010000015.1:0-7326 GCA_036397655.1 Nitrospiraceae bacterium
CCTGCCTGGCGGCGATCCTACTGGTGACGGGGGTCAAACTGGTCAGCCCAGCGCTGGTGATGAAGATGTGGAGTGAGGGACGATACCAGTTCGCCCCCTTTGCGTTGACGGTGGTGGCCATCGTCCTGACCGATCTGCTGATCGGGGTTCTGATCGGGCTGACGGTGAGCGTAGGCTTTATCCTCTACAGCAGCATGCACCGGCCGATTCGCCGTTTCGTGGAGCAGCACCTGGGAGGCGACGTGTTGCACATCGAACTGGCTAATCAGGTGAGCTTCCTGAATCGCGCCGCCCTGTCCAAAGCGTTAGACGAAGTTCCCCGCGGCGGGGATGTGTTGCTCGACGCGCAGAACACGGACTACATCGACCCGGACGTGCTCGACCTGATCCGAGACTTCAAGGAGCAAACGGGACCGGCGCGAGGTGTGAAGGTGAGTTTACTCGGGTTTCGGAGCCAGTATGCGCTCAACGACCAGACCCAATACGTGGACTACTCCACCCGCGAGCTCCAGGCCGCGGTCACTCCGCAGCAGGTGCTCCAAATCCTGAAGGACGGTCACGAGCGATTCCGCACAGGCCGGCGTCTGACCCGTGACCTCGGCCGCCAGGTCAGCCCCACGGCCAGCGGTCAGCACCCTCTGGCTGTCGTACTCAATTGCATCGATTTCCGCACGCCCGCCGAGTTGGTCTTCGACCTGGGACTGGGCGACATTTTCAGCGTCCGCATCGCCGGTAATGTCACCAGCTGGAAGGTGCTGGCCAGCGTGGAGTATGGGTGTGCCGTGGCCGGGGCGAAGCTGGTCCTGGTCATGGGGCACACGCGGTGCGGCGCCGTGACCGCGGCCGTCAACCTCATCGGCGATGCCCGGACACCCGCCGAGGCCACCGGCTGCCAGCACCTCGACCACATCGTCAGTGAGATTCAGCAATCGACCGATCCGGTCGCTTGCCGGGGTGCCAAGCAGCTACCGGCGGCCGAGAAGCAATCGTTCGCCGATGCCGTGGCTCGCCGCAATATGATGCGGGTTGTTGAACAAATACGCACACAGAGCCAGACGCTCGACGGCCTCGTCCGGCAGGGGCGGATCGCGATCGTCGGCGCGATGTACGATGTCGTCACAGGAGAGATCGAGTTTCTAACGGAACGGGACACCAACCCGCTGCAAACCCTGGACCCCGTTTGATCTTCATGGTGCGGTTGGTCGCCTTCGTGCCGGCGTGGTCATGGTCCTGCTGTCGTTCAAGGAGCCGCTGCGCCAGGCTGTGACCCGCATTTAGAGGAGAACCCATGCTGGGCTTCCGGGGCGCATCGCGCTATTACGATCCTCGCTACCGGGAAGGGTTTGCGTTAGAGTGTCGCGCGCTCCGTAGGGTTCGCGAGGAGATGGGCCTGAGCAACGTGAAGATCATGGTGCCGTTCTGCCGGACGGTCGAAGAAGGCAGGCGCGTGCTCGCCGAAATGGCACGCCACGGACTCACGAGGGACGAACGGGGGCTCGAAGTGTACGTGATGTGCGAGATTCCCAGCAATGTGATCCTCGCCGAGGACTTCACGGAGATTTTCGACGGCTTCTCCATCGGCTCGGATGATCTCACGCAACTCATCCTCGGCGTGGACCGGGACTCCGATCTCGTCGCGCCTCTGTTCGACGAGCGCAATCCAGCCGTGATGCGCATGATCGCCACAGTGATCCAGGCGGCGCAATCGAAAGGCAGAAAGATCGGGATCTGCGGCCAAGCGCCGAGTGATTATGCGGAATTCGTGCGGTTTCTCATCGAGCAGGGCATCGACAGTATCTCGCTCAATCCCGATGCGGTGCTGAGCACCACCAAGGCGATTCTGTCCATCGAGCAGGGTCTTGGAAAATGACGGGTATCCACAGATAATCAGGCCTTAACCGCAAGGTTTCCATCAGGAGAACGAAATGAGGAGGACGTCGAAGAACACGACGGGTTGCGTACTTTTGCCGACGGATTTTCAGCAGCCGGCTAGGCGGGCGTTCAGCTACGGCATCGCCCTCGCACGCCTGCTTGGAGCACGAATGGAGATTCGACATGTGATCAAGATCGTCTCCGACTCCTCGGGCCCGCCGCCCGACAGCCGCTATCTGAGGTCCCTCAAAACGTCAGCGTTGCTCGATCTGGGGCGTCTAGCACGAATCGCGAAGGAAGCCGGAGTCCCTGCGGGCCCGCGGCTGGATTTTGGAGCTCCGGATGAAGGCATTTTGCACCATGCGAATCAGCCACAGGTTGAAATCGTCGTCATAGGCACGGAAGGACGCATAGGATGGGATCGACTGCGCCTCGGCAGTACGGCGCAAACTGTCATCCGGCAGGCACTCTGCCCGGTGCTGGCCGTTCATGGAGGGCTTGCGGGCGATGTTGTTCGCCATCCTAGTGGATGGCTTGTGCATCCCGGGTGAACCAATCGAGGCGATACTGGGTCAAGCGGCTCGCTGGGAAGCCGATGTGATTGCGGTTGACGCGCAGAGTCGGCGAGGACTGTCTCGCTGGGTGCTGGGCAGCATCGCGTGCCGGCGTGGCGATCGACGACAGGTCATTTCATGACGCTTCCGATCGAATTCCTGCTTCTTGCGGGCTCAGGATTGCTGTTGCTGAGCGTGATCGCCAGCAAGGCTTCCGGCCAATTGGGCGTGCCCGCGCTGCTGCTGTTCCTCGTCATTGGGATGCTCGCGGGGTCCGACGGCCTGGGAGGTATCCACTTTGACGACCCATGGCTGGCCCAGTCGCTGGGTGTCGTAGCGCTCGCGTTGATCCTGTTCGCGGGCGGTCTGGATACCGAGTGGGCCAGCGTTCGATCGCAACTGGGGAAAGGCGTGGCCCTGTCGACGCTGGGTGTGGCGATCACGGCCGGCCTGGTCGGACTGTTTGCCACGACGGTCGTTGGATTCTCGTGGCTGGAGGGCCTGCTGATCGGTGCCATTGTCTCCTCCACTGATGCGGCTGCCGTCTTCGCCGTCATGCGGTCGCGGTATGTGAGCCTCCGTAGTCCGTTGAAGCCGCTCCTTGAGCTTGAATCCGGCAGTAACGACCCGATGGCGGTCTTCCTGACGATCGGGATGATCAGCCTGATCACGGGAATGTCGGCGTCGGTGATCGACCTGGTTCCCATGTTCATCCGCCAAATGGTGCTCGGGGCCACTATCGGATATGGCACAGGCAAGTTGATGGTGTTGCTGATCAATCGGCTGAGGCTTGAGTATGACGGGCTCTATCCGGTGCTGACCTTATCCCTGGTCCTCTTCACCTATAGCGGCAGCACCTGGCTGGGCGGGAACGGGTTTCTGGCGGTCTATCTGGCCGGGCTGATCATGGGAAACCACGATTTCATCCATAAGCGCAGCCTACTGCGGTTTCACGACGGGCTGGCCTGGTTGATGCAGATCGCCATGTTCCTCACGCTTGGGTTGCAGGTGTTTCCCACACAACTCATGCCCGTCGCTTGGACGGGACTGTTCTTGGCGCTGTTCTTGATGATGTTCGCCCGTCCCGTCGCCGTCTTTTTGACACTCGCGTTCACGGCGCTCAGCCTGCGGGAAAAGACGATGATCGCCTGGGTCGGCTTGCGCGGAGCCGTGCCGATCATTCTCGCCACCTTCCCCCTCCTGGCCGGCATCCCGCAAGCGACGATGATGTTCAACCTCGTGTTCTTTATCGTGTTGACCTCCGTGCTCCTCCAAGGCACATCGATTCCCCTGGTCGCGCGCTGGCTTCAGGTCGACGAACCGCTGCAGCGGCGTCTCGATGCCTCGCCCGTCTGGGATGCGCCGAGTGGTCTCAAGAGCGGGCTGATCGAAGTGACGATCCCGGAATCCTCCGCAGCGGCTGGCAAGCGGCTGCTCGATCTCGGCTTGCCCAAGCATGCCTTGGTGATCTTGATCGGGAGGAAGGGACAATGTTTTGTCCCGGACGGCAGCACGGTGTTGGACGCGAACGACTCTCTGTTGGTCTTTGCCGATCAAGCCGCGTCTCTCAAACTCCGTGCCATGCTCGAGACGCGGCGTCCCGTTGTGGATGCCGGTTCATCCGATCCTCAAGGAGGAGCCGTCGCCTCATGAACCACACCAAGCAAGGGAATGCGGGACGCACATCACGCAAAGATGACACACAGTCACAAATCCCAACGACCAGCCATCACCATCTGCCGGCCCACGAGGTTGTCCTTTTGTTGGAAACCGACGTGGAGAAGGGTCTGACGTCGGACGAGGTGGCCAAACGGCTCGAACGGTTCGGGCCCAACGTCCTGCCAAAATTCAGGCGCCACGGCCCGCTGCTCCGGTTTCTGTTCCAGCTTCACCATCCGCTCATTTACGTGTTGCTGGGAGCGACGGCGATCACGGCATTGCTCGGTGAATGGGTGGATGCGGGCGTGATCTTCGGCGTCGTATTGGTCAATGCGATTGTCGGCTTCATCCAGGAGTCGCGTGCCGAGGCGGCGCTGGACGCCCTCGCCTCCATGATGATGACCGAGGCTGCGGTCCGGCGCGATGGGCGGAAAATCCGGGTTCCCTCCGGGGAGATCGTGCCCGGCGATGTGGTGTTGCTGGAGTCCGGCGACAAGGTCCCCGCCGACCTGCGGCTGACACGCGTCCGCGAATTGCGGGTGGACGAATCTGCGCTCACCGGAGAATCCGTGCCGGTGGAGAAGGCCGAACAGGTGTTGCCGCCCGAGACGGTGGTCGCGGATCGAAAGAACATGGCCTTTTCCGGCGCCCTCGTCACCTACGGGCAGGGGACGGGCGTGGTGGTCGGCACCGGCACCGCCACGGAACTGGGCCGCATTCACCAGTTGATCGGCGAGGCCACCGACATCGCGACGCCGCTGACGAAGAAACTCACGTCCTTCAGCAAAGTCCTGACGGTCGTGATTCTCGGGTTGGCGGCGCTGACGTTCGCGCTGGGGCTGTGGCGGGGACAGCCGGCGGCGGAGATTTTCATGGCGGCAGTCGCGCTGGCGGTCGGGGCGATTCCCGAAGGGCTGCCGGCGGCGGTCACCATCACGCTGGCGATCGGCGTCGGCCGGATGGCGCAGCGGCATGCCATCATCCGCAAACTGCCGGCGGTGGAAACGCTGGGCAGTACCACCGTCATCTGCTCGGACAAGACCGGCACATTGACGAAAAACGAGATGACGGTTCAGGCCGTGCTGGCCGGAGGACAGGCGTTTGACGTCGACGGCGCGGGCTACGAGCCGGTCGGCGCCGTTCGATTGGACGGTGAGGAAGTGGAAGACATCGGACCTGTTTCAGCCTTGCGGGAGTGTCTGCTCGCCAGCGTGCTCTGCAACGATGCGCAGCATGTGAATCGCGACGGACGATGGACTATCGTGGGAGACCCGACCGAAGGCGCCTTGCTGGTGGCAGCGAGGAAAGCCGGAATCGATCCGGACCGGCTCAACGAGACGCATCCGCGTCTGGACGCGATCCCATTCGAATCGGAACGCCAATATATGGCGACGCTGCACCGACCCGAGTCGGGCTGCGACTCCGTGATCTATCTGAAAGGTGCGGTGGAAAAAACGGTCCGTCTCTGCGACCGAATGCTCGCCGTGGACGGATCGGAACAGGCGCTCGATGCCCAGGCGGTTCTCGACCGGGTCGAGACATTTGCCGGACGAGGGTTACGGGTGTTGGCGTTCGCACGCAAGTCGCTTCCGGCTGGGACGGAGACGCTGACGGATCACGACGTGGAGGGCGGTCTGACCTTTCTAGGGCTCCAGGCCATGATGGACCCGCCGAGACCGGAAGCCGTCGCGGCGGTGCGCGCCTGTCTGCAGGCCGGGATCGCGGTCAAAATGATTACCGGCGACCATGCGCTCACGGCGCGCGCCATCGCAACGCAAATCGGCTTGACCGGCCGGACGCATCACGAAAACGGTGAACTGATCGCCATGACCGGCCAGGATTTGGCGGCCACCGCCCGGGAGCAGCTCGCAGAGGAGGCCGATCGCACCGCGGTCTTCGCGCGGGTGTCCCCGGAGCAAAAACTGCGGTTGGTGGAATCGCTCCAGGCGCGTGAACATGTTGTCGCCATGACCGGCGACGGGGTCAACGACGCGCCGGCCCTCAAGCAGGCGGATATCGGTGTGGCAATGGGGCGGGGCGGGACTGAAGTGGCGAAGGACGCGGCCGACATGGTGCTGACCGACGACAACTTCGCCTCCATCGAAGCGGCGGTGGAAGAAGGCCGTTGCGTGTTCGACAACCTGACGAAGTTCATCGTCTGGACCTTGCCGACCAACATGGGTGAAGGACTTGTTCTGCTCACGGCGATCGCGTTCGGGGCGGTGCTCCCGATCCTGCCGGTGCAGATCCTCTGGATCAACATGACGACAGCGATCGCGCTGGGGCTGATGCTGGCGTTCGAGCCCAAAGAACCGGGCATCATGCGGCGGCCGCCGCGCAAACCCGGCCAACCGATCCTGACCGGCGCGCTGATCGAACGGATCGTGCTGGTGTCGCTGCTGATGCTGGCCGGCGCCTATGGCGTGTTTCTCTGGGAAGAGCAGCGCACGGATTCCATCGAGGCGGCCCGCACGGCGGCGGTGAATGTCTTCGTCATGGTGGAGTTGTTCTATCTGTTCAATTGCCGCTCGCTCGAGCACGCGATGTTTCACATCGGGGTTTTCAGCAATCCCTGGATCTGGCGGGGCGTGGCGGCGATGGTCGGCCTGCAACTGCTGCTGACCTATGCGCCGCCGATGAACCGCTTGTTCCACACCGAGCCGATCGACGGGCCCGCCTGGATGCTGATCCTGGCGACGGCTCTCGCGGTCTACCTGGTTGTGGCAGGCGAAAAATGGCTGAAACGGCAATGGCAGCAGCACCGCCACCGAACGAATCGACAGGGAGGATGACGCATGAGCATCGAGATTGTTCGTGAGGTGTTCCTGTGGTGTACCGTCATCAATTATGGCCTGGTGCTAGTCTGGTTTCTGATTTTTGCACTGGGGCACGATTGGATGCATCGGGTCCACGGCCGGTGGTTTCGGCTGTCGGCCGAACGGTTCGACGCCATTCATTACGCAGGGATAGCAATGTACAAGATCGGCATCCTAGTCTTCAATCTGGCCCCGTATTTGGCGCTGCAGCTTGTCGGGTGACGAGGGCAGGGTAAGTTGTGAACGGGACCGGTCGGCGGTTTCGTGAGAGGAAGGAGGACGTGGGATGGACCCATTCGTGCTGCTCGGCGTACTGGCGGTAATCATCGGCATCGCCGGCGTGATTGTGCTGCTGAAGGGCAGGAAGAAGAAAGTCCGGTGAAAGAATCCGTTCGTATCGTCAACCGCCGTAGAGTGTGCGCTCC
>DASWIN010000016.1:0-6439 GCA_036397655.1 Nitrospiraceae bacterium
CTCGTGGATCGTTTGTTTGGCTCGCCGGCACAGGCCACGACCTGCTGCTCGGTTTTCCCCAACAAGGCTTTTTGTGCCGGGAACGAGCCGTCCGGTTGAACCGTCGCGCAGGCGGCCAACAACAGCAGAAGGGACGCGGCCGCTCCGCCGAGGAGCGGCCCTTTCTCCAACGCTTCACGCCTCACGCTTAATGCTTCACGTCCTGTGTCGGACAGGTGTTGATCCCGAATAGCTGCCATGCCGGGCAATAGCCGACGGCTCCCGTCACCAGCGCCACGGCGCCGACGACATAGGCCGCGTACATCCCCGCCTCCGGGAGACCGGCCAGCGCACCAGCGGCAATCAAGGCAATCCCGATCACGATCCGAATACCACGTTCAGTTCCACCCACATTGCATGTCATGGCTGCCCCCCTTCGTTGATGTCCTACCCCGTCAGAGTCATCAAGGCCGCAAAGGATTCACGGGCCCGGCGGGCCCTCACCGCCCGGCTGAAAGCCGATACAGATCATGGCAGGTCGTGCACCGGGCCGTCATGCTCGACAGCCGCTGCAGAATCTGTTGTGGCGTCTCTTGCTGTACGATCGCATCCGCCAGCTCGTCCATGTCCTTGTGAATGGACATGCCCATTTGTTTAAAGGCCACAGGCAGTTTCATCATGATGGCCGGGTCCACATCGGCCGCCATACTCATCCCTGCCGCCCGCGCGGCCCGTTCAGCCTCAATCATGCCCTGCGCTGGATCGCTCAAACCCGTGACCACGCCATGCACAGCCTTCAGCAATTGTCGCATCTCCGCCAATACTTGATCCCGTTCCGGCGGCGCCAGGACGATCTCCGTACGCCCGTCCGTGCCCGGTGTCGTCCATCCTTTCATGAAGATCCATCCGACGATTGCGACACCGATCACCCACAAGACGATCGCCGCCACGCCTAGGCCCCGAGCCGTCATCCCGTGCTCCCTACTTCCGCAGCGTCTTCACGTAAGCCAGCACGTGTTGAATGTCTTGCTCGGAGAGCTGCCCCTTCCAGGCAATCATCGCCGTGGGCGGCTTCCCGTTCTCGATGATCTTCAGCAGATCGACATCGGATTTCTTCCTGCTTGCCGCACTGGTAAAATCGGCGGCGGGTGGTACCAAAACTTTCCCCGTCGGACCATCGCCCTTCCCCTGCGGCCCATGGCAGGCGACGCATGACTTTTCGTACACGGCCTTCCCCTTTGCAGCGTCACCACCGGCACCCCACGCAGGCTGTACCATCGCTCCAAGCCCTATTGCCGCCGCCACAATAACAAGCATGTAACAAGGCTTCATCACATAACTCCACATGGACCACGTCGAGACTGTCGTGATTCTGTGCGATTGGCATGCCACAAATCACATTGCCCATGATGGAAATACTCAAGCTGAAACGCGGGGTTCCGGAGGTACCTGGAAACCGCCGTGCATGTTGAAGCCAAAGGCCACAAGGCCGATTCGAGCCCTGGCGCAAGATGCGACAGTCCAATGTACGGGTGCCGGCGCTTCCTGTTAAAAGACCAGGTAAATTCCGACGCCGATGCTCTCGACCTTTTGGGAAAAGAACTGTCCGAACGGACTGAACCCGTTATAGTAATTCACCATCAGGCGCATCCGGCGGGAACCGCCGGCGCGGAACCATTCCACGCCGGCTACCACGTTGGAGCTGACGAGCCAGTTGAGCTCCTCGAAGGCCTTGAAGTCCGCGCCGAAGACCGGCGTCATGGCCAGCGACCCCGTGACCGCCCGTTCAAGCCCAGACCAGTGGAATGCCGGCCCCCGGAGTTCGGCTCCCCATTGGGCCCTCAAACGGTCAAGGGAGTTCGGCTCCCGTCCAATCATGTACGCGCCGCCCCCGTAGATGCGTCCCCATCCCCCCGGCGTATCGAGGGAGACGATCGGTTCCACTTCTTCGAAGCTCAAATTCTGTCGGGCGAACCCCGGGTTTCCCAGGACGAATTCGTCTCCCAGGTGGCTGCTCTGGTGCGAGAGACGCACCCGCGCCGAGAAGAGATCCTTCCGCCAGGAAATCGGAAACCCGACCACATAGTCGGCATTGATCAGATCGGCCGACGAGGCGTCGAGGTTGAACTGGGCGAAGACGCCGGCAAGAATCCCGACCTGCCACCCATCGCAGCCGTTTCGTCTCCCCACCAAGCCGAAATTTTCGCCGAAGCCGACCGAGCCGACATTGACCGACTGTCCAAAATTCGCCTGCGGGCTGGGATTGCGGACGCGGACCGCCTGATAGGTAGCGAAAAACTGCGGCTGCTTCGGGTCCGCCAGCAGCGGCCGGAAGACATCGTTTTCCGGAAACGCTTCGAGCGGCCGGGAACCGCCATCCTGCGACGGCGCCGCCCGACTTGATTCATAACGGCAATCGTAGGTCTTGGACGGTGTCGCGGGACTTGCCTCTTCCGCGCTTGCCGCAACAACAGGAAGGACCAACAGGAGCACCGGACACATCCAGAGCACCCGGCTCCGAAATAAGAACTCACGATGTCCCACCATGCCCTCTCATCTGTGCGAAGCGCATGCCAGGCAGACGCTTTGCGCAGACCCTATCATACTCAAACCGTCGGGGAGTTGGAAATGCGGGGGGAAGCGGCACTCGGCAGGCATGGGGGAAAAAAGCCCGGAGGGGGTTGCTAACCGGCGCGGAACGGGCCGTTCACATCCTGGCCACCATCACGGCAATCCCCAGGACGGCAAGAGCAAGTAGTAGGGACAAGCGGGGCAGCCAGGAGGAACTTCTGACAAGCAGACGATCATGGCCGGATCGCGAAGGTTCTGGTATTTGAAAGATCCGGCCGACTCGTGGGCCGATGAAGAAATCGTGCATAACGGTGAGCATCAATAAGATCACGACCAGAGTGAGCTTGACGATCAAGACCACCGGCCAGCCGCCCGGCTCACCGAGCGACCATCCCCTGCTGAGAACCAGGAGCGGCCCCGTCATCAGCAACACTCCAATGGCGACCCAGACGACAAGACGGAATCGCAGAGCGGCCGCCCGGATCAACGCGCCGCGCTGGGGAGCAAAGGGTTCGCGCTTGAGAATGGGCACGAGCACGAGCGAGAGAAACGCCATCCCGCCGATCCAGGCCACGGCTGCCAGGAGATGCAACCACACCAGAACGACCGTCATCGCTTCATGCAACGGGTTGGCGCGTTTGTCGTGGGCCGGAACGGATGAGATTCCCGCTTAACCCCAGCAAGGCCAGACTGTAGATGGCCCATTTGGACGGGTCCACGTTGTACCACTTGAGCCCGTTCCGATAGTCGCGCGGGAAGGCATGATGGTAGTTGTGGTAGCCCTCGCCGAATGTGATCAACGACACCCACCAACTGTCGCGGCTGCTGTTCGCCGTGCTGTACGGCTGCCGGCCCCATAGGTGGCAGACGGAATTGATGCAGAACGTGGAGTTCAGGACGAGGAACACCCGGGCAACGCCGGCGAGGAGAAAACAGCCGGCCGCCTGCAGCGGACCGCCGGCCAGCCAGCCGACCAGCAACGGCAGGGCCAGCCCCGACAGCACGATCGGGATATACCAGCGGTGTTGCCACATAACCACGCGGTCCTTTCGCAGCCAGGGCGCGTACCGCTCCGTGCGGTGCGGGTCCTTCAGCATGACCCAGCCGCAGTGGCTATACCAGAATCCCTTTGTCGCGTTATAGGGATCTTCCTCTTGATCCACGCGTGCGTGGTGCCGCATGTGATCGGCCGCCCATTTCAAAGCGGAATTCTCCAGGGCCCAGCCACCGGCCACGAGCAGCGCGGCCTTCACCCAGTCCGGGCACTGGAAGCTGCCGTGTGCGATGAGCCGATGGTAACCGACCGTGATGCCCAGGCCGCTGACCGCGTACAGGCTCCCGCACAGAACCCAATCCAGCCACGTGTAGCCATACACGTAGCCGAACAGGGGCACGGCGACAAGGGCCGTCAGGTTCACGAGGGCAAACAGGACGGTGGTGGGCACGTCCACGGCGCGCGGCGGGCGCCCCTCGTCCCGTAGCTCCGGCCCGGGGTCGTTGTCGGCCTCCACCGTGGCCGGCCGGACTACGCCTGCGTTCATGATCCAAAATGCCGATTCGTCTTGCTGTTTCACAGCCCTCCTCTCTTACAAAGTGCGCCGGCGTCTCCAACGGATACGGCAGTCCGTCAGAGCCGGGCGATGCGGGCGAGGCGATCCCGGCTGAGCAGCGTGATGGAGCGCCGCTCGATACTGACGAGGCCTTCCTTGCAGAACGCGCTCAGCAAGCGGATTGCCGTCTCCACTGCCACGCCCGCCATGTCGGCCAGCTCTTCCCGCTTCAGTTCGATCCCGATGAGCGTCCCTTTGCCGGCTTTCTGTCCAAACCGGTTCCCCAATTCCAGCAGCAGCCCCGCGAGCCGCTCCCGCCCGCTCCGAAATGCGAAGAGATCGCGTTGATCCATCCGGATGCCCAGCTCGCTGCTGAGCAACTGGATCAGCCTGATGGCCAGTTCGCTGTTCCGGCGGATGAGCTCCAGATACGCCTGCCTGTCGATGAAACAGACGTGGCAGGGCTCCAGGGTCTCGCAGGTCACCTCGTGGAGCGCTCCATCGCGAAACACATGCTTCTCGATCAGGTCGCCGCCTTCCGCGATGCGCACGATCTGTCGCTGTCCTCGCGCCGAGGAGCGGGTGAGTTTGACCCTGCCCGAGCAGAGGAGATACATCCCCAGGCAGGGCTGCCCCTCATAGAACACCGTTTGATGGCCGTCATAGCGCAGCGACTGCTTGAGCCGCTGAAACGCGGCCATCTCCGAGTCCGCCAGATCGCAGACGATGGTCTTGGCGCGCTGGCTGCAAGTCGCGCAGTTCTGTGATGCCACGGGTACCCGTTTCATGCGTTGCTTCACCGGACGACGACCGGACAAGAGCGCACAGGAGAACGGGCCCGCGGCCGATTGGCTCCGTTTCAGAACCCGATCCCCACGTACGGTCCGACCGTAAAAAAGTTGTTCACCGTGCTGGTCTGATTCGACGCCAAGTGATATCGGGCGTCGGCGCCCAGCTTGAGCTCCTTCCAAACCTGATATTCAAAGCCGGCGCCGAACTGCACGCCGATGTCGAGATAATTGCTGTTATTGGACGGAGGGCTGATCACGTGAAAATCCAGTCCGATCGGAATGATCCAGGGCCGGAACGCGCTTCCCTCCATGAACTTCAGCTTCGGCGCGATATCCACCGTCAGCATGGTGATCTGCGTCACCGAGTTTTGCGTTCCGCCAAGCAGGGCGGATGTCGTATTCCGGACCCGGTTGGATGAAAAACGCTTGAACTCGACGCCGATTTCACCGACTGCCGCGATCTTATCCATCATGCCCCACAAGTCCTTCGTCAGCGCCAGATCCAACCCGCCACCCACGTAGTAGCCGGAGTTGTTGTTGTTACGGCCGCTCGCGCCGTTCACATCCGTGAACACCTCGTTGCCGCGATTGCTGCTCAACCCGGCATAACCGCCGCGGAAGAACACGACATTGCCCTTCTCCTCGGCCATCGCCGCCGAAGGTCCGAACACCCACGCACCGGCCGCCATGAAGATGGCAACCAGCCACATCCCTGCCCACACGCTCTGCTGTCTCATAATGCCCTCCTTTCGCGGACCATCCGCGTTGGGGGCATCGTATCGAGGTGCGGCAGAATGCTCCCTGATGCCTGTCAGGGATAAACATGATCTTCGTCAGGCTTATCAGCGCCCGCACACCAGGTGCGGCCGGTTTCATGCCAGTCATCGGTCTCAGGAGGTTCGGTGTGCGCAGGAAGCCGGCAGGGGGTCGGAGAAGCCGAGGTTCGGGCACCAATCCACTTCCGCCTGCCGGGCGAGCTCTTGCAATTGCGCCTCGAGGGATGCGCCGCTTTTGCCTTGCGCAAGGCCGAGGCAGCGCGTGCAGAGAAACTGACAGGGAGAGAGGCAGGTCTGATCCGGGCACCCGCCGAACTGGTTGAGCCGGGCGGAAAAGCGGAGGCAGTGCTCACGGGGGGTCGGCTCCGAGAGGCTTTCCTGGTAACAGAGCAGCGCGCTCCAGAACCGGGTGAGGCTGGACACCTCCCGCTCGCCGATGCTCACCCGCGCGCCGGGCAGATTGGTCACCTCACCGATGAGGGTCACCACTGTTCCCAACGAAGCGGTGAGGTCGGGAAAGATCGCCGTCTGCGTCTTGCCCCTCCCGTCTCCCTTGGTTTCCAGGATGGGCGCTTTCCGCGCCAGGGCCAGCGCCAGGCTGAACGCTTCCGCTCCCGACTCCGGAATGACAACGCTCACTCGAATGGGCTGACCCATCGGCCCCCCTTCGCTATTTCACCACCTGGCGTCCTGAGAGAGCAGAGCCATCTTCTTCTTGCTGTCTCGCACAGGATGCCCGGTCAGCCCATCTTCACGTGGCTCGGCGCTGTTG
>DASWIN010000017.1:0-3418 GCA_036397655.1 Nitrospiraceae bacterium
CCCTTGCTCGACGTACGTATCCTCATCAACGATGCCGGCCTCGAGAGGCGCAAAGTCAGCGGCGGTGCTGGTAGGGAACTGGTCGACGAGAGTGCTCTCGAAGTTTGGATCGCAAAGGCAGGCGGCTATGGCCCGGGTGACCGAAGTGAAGTAGAGCTTGAAGGAGCTGACGCCTCCCGCGCTGCCCGAAAGGCCGATGAGCTTGACGTAGAAGCCGGCTGTCTGGCCGGCGCGAGGGCCGATCAGTCCGTCCGCGCCGACCAGCCTGATGTCCACCCAGTCGCCCACCCCAAGGTTGGCAGCCGCCTGACTGGCGTCCTTGAGAACGCCGCTCCGCGCGAGGAGAACTCGGTCGTACGCGGAGAAGCCGTTAACCAGGCTGTCGTAGATGTAAACATCGTAAGTGCGAGTGGGGTTTTGTGACGCGAATGTGGTTGCCACGGTCAGCACTGTCTGCAGGGGTGGACTCACCCCGTCGTCACCGGTGGGTGTGTTCGCCCAACCCGAGGCCGGGGCGAACGCGGCGACCTGGTAAGAGACGCCGAACGCGGCGGCGCCGGCTTGCTCGGCCGCAACGAGCGGGAAAGTGAGGACTCCGCGGGTCGAGAAGAAGTTCCGGAAGTCGATGACGGGTCCGGCCAGCGCTGGTGAGATGGTGCGCGAGCCGACCCATTCGACCGAAGCAATCTTCTTTCCGGCGCGCTCGGCCGCCTGCTGGATGGTGTCCGCCTGCAAAATGTCGGTCATGGCAAAGGACGTGCGGTTGTTGAAGTTCCCTTCACCGGTTCGGTGGAAGGTGTTGTTCGTCGAGCCATGCTCGCCGGGATAGGTGCCGGTGGCCAGAGTCGCCCAACCGACTCCGGTGTTCGGGGGAAAACTCTGGACGAGACCGTTCGCGCCCACCACCCCCTTCCGCATGAGGTCGGCGTAGGTGGGCATCGCGCCCTCGGCGGCAAAGGCCTCCATCAGGTCCTGGCGCATGCCGTCCGACGCAAAGAGGATGACCTTTTCCGCACTGGGCTTGCTGAATGATGCCGCAACGGCTTGGGCTCGGCCGTCGGGCAAAGCCGTGATCGCCGCGATGACCCCGGCGACTGCGGCGATGAGATAGAAAAGCTTTCGCTTCATAATTTCCCCCTTTTTGTGATTGGAAAAACAAACGCGAAGGCCAGAGATGTCGGGACAGCGTGGTGACCCATTGTGGGCAGGGGTGCACCTCGCTGGGGAGAGAGTCTCTGTTCATGGCGCGGGCGAGAGTCTACCGGAAATCCCGCCGGCAGGGAAATGAGAACTTCGTGAATTCTGGACGGCTCGCGCGCGCTGAGAGCCGCGATCTCGAGTTCCTCTGCACTGATCCCAGGTTGACGTTGGCATCCACTCGGTGGTAGGCTTGGTCAAGGTTGGTCAAGATGCCGAAGACTGTGAACCTGTACGAAGCCAAAACGCACTTGTCGGAGCTGGTGGAGCGGGCGGCGAGGGGTGAGGAGGTTGTCATCGCCAAAGCCGGCTTGCCCAGGGCCCGGCTGGTCTCGCTCGGGCGGCCGTCACGACCGCGCCGGCCAGGCGCCTGGAAGGGTCGGCTGGTGATGAGCCCCGACTTCGACGCGCCGCTCCCGGACGACCTGCTCGCCGCCTTCGAAGGCCGGAACCGGTGAGGCTACTGGTCGATACGCACATTTTTCTCTGGTGGTGCGCAGACGACCGGCGGCTGGGTTCGGCCGAGCGTGAGGCGATCCGCAATCCGGCGAATGAGGTCTACCTGAGTGCCGCGTCCGTATGGGAGATCGTCCTTAAACAGGCGCTGGGCCGCCTTCGCGTGCCAGCACCTGCCTCCGCTGCCGCGCTCCGCCTCGGCTTCCAGCCGCTCCCGATCACGTTCGAGCACGCCGAGGCTACCGCGGCGCTGCCGTCCCTGCATCGCGACCCCTTCGACCGACTGCTGGTGGCGCAGGCTAGGGTCGAAAGCCTCACGCTGATCACCCACGACCCATCGATCCGATCGTATCCGGGCCCGGCTTTCCTCCCATAGATCGTTAGGAAGTCTAAATCGTTAGGACTCCTGCCAAACGGCAAGAGCCACTTCGAGTGCCATCGGAGTCATCGCCTCGACCGCAAGCTTGCCGATGGCCGCGTCGATGCTGGCGCCTGGAATGACTTGGCAGGGACTCTGCGCGCTCGGCGCGGTACGAGTCATGCACTGGTAATGGGGGACGAGCTTGTCGCCGCGACGGTGGTAGTGCACCGCCATCCGGCAACCGCATAGCCCGCAGATAGCCCGGCCCTGGAGAAGGGCGGGACCTTCTCGAGGCGGACCGTGGCGTCGGTCCGCACCATAGGCTTTAGCGGATTCGCGTAGGAGCTGTTCGATGCGCTCGAACTCGCCCCACGAGATATGGCCGGGATGGGCATCGGGGAGAAAGGCGTGCCAGTTCTCACGCGGCACGAGCTCGCGCTTCGTGCGGCCGTTGGGAAGCTTCTTCGAGCGGTAGACATTCAAGGCAGATCCAAACGTCAGCGGGACGGCAACGACACCAGGACGGGCTTTCCCGTCACCGACGGCTTCGAGCATCAACTCCTTGATGGTCTCATAAGCGAGCCTCGCCCAATCTCCTAGAAGCCGCGTCTCCCGAGGCCGTTACCGTCTAGAAGACTCACTTTAACCCTCTCAATTCAGGCCGGTTACCTGGCATCGCAGAGACAGGGACTTTGCTGCTTCACCCATCTGTATGTCAAGTTTTATTGCAGAAAAACTTGACATACTTGGCGTGAAAACCCATACTTCGGACATGGGAAAGCGCACAACACGCTCGAATGGCTCAAGCCGGGTCATGACAATCGTTCGCCAGCGGATCGAACGCGCAGGTGAACGTCTGTGGCGGCTCGAGGATTTCCGGGAGCTCCCCTCCACGGCCGTCGCACAGGCCTTTTCGCGCCTGACGCGCCAGGAAAGGCTCGAACGCCTCAGTAAGGGTGTCTACTACAGCGGTCGGCAAACAGCCTTCGGCAAGAGCCGGCCAAATCCGGCGACCATCCAAAAACTCGCCTCCCGGCGCAAGACGGTCTTTCCCTCAGGCATCGCCGCCGCCAATCTGCTCGGATTCACAACGCAGACCGCGAGCCGCAGCGAGGTTGCCACCAGCTCTCTCAGTCTGCCCCGAAAGCTCGTCGGCAGCGACACCGTTATCCATACGCGAAGACCGGAAGCATGGGCCACCCTTTCCGACACCGATGCCGCCCTGCTCGACTTCTTGCGGCGGGCGGGCAGGACGAGTGAGCTCTCACCGGATGAAACCGTCCGCCGGACTTTGACGCTTCTGTCGCAGAAAGGACGCTTTGAGCGGCTGCTCAAAGTCGCCGACTCCGAGCCCCCGCGCGTCCGCGCGATGATCGGCGCCATCGGTGAACAACTTGGAAAGAA
>DASWIN010000018.1:0-7091 GCA_036397655.1 Nitrospiraceae bacterium
CCGACCGGCACCTCAAACACCCCCTCGCCTTCGATATGACGGAACGTGTATTCCCCTTGCGCCCGCTCGAGGACGGTGTCCCACCGGAAATCCTTCTTCAAAGGATGGGTCCCCTTCGGCCAGTGCTCATGTCGCACGAGACGGCGCATATCCGGATGCCCGACAGGGATCAGGCCGAACAGGTCGCGGATCTCGCGCTCGTACCACTTGGCGGCATGAATGTGCGGCGTGATGGACGGGAACAACCGGTCGTCGTCCCGCAGATCGGTGCAGAGCAGAAGCCAGTCCCGCCGCTCCGCAAGCGTGAACAGGTAGCAGATTTCATAACGCGCCTCGCGCGGCCGATGGTCCACTGCCCAGAGCAGCGACAGCGATCCGCGCAGTTTCGGATGAGTATGGAGGTAGTGCGCCACCACGGGCACATCCTCTTTCTTGACCTGCAATCGAGGCGCTCCAGAGACCGGAGGCATCTCGACGACGGAGTTTGCAAACGCCTCGTGCAATTGCTTCGCGCCAGTTACGGCATCATCCATCGAATCACCTCACAAGCAACACGCCGACCGCGCGATCCAGCAGGGTTTTCATCGGTTCGGGGAGCATCACGCCCAACCCCACCAGGGCGAACGTCGTGGCGATCAGCGGTACATGTCCGATTTCCCATCCCTCGCCGCGTTTCACGCCTTCCGGCGGCGTACCCCAGACCATGGCGGCAAGCCGGTAGGTGAACCCGCCGAAGAGTACGACCGTAAACAGCAGGAACACCGTGACAACCGAGAGGCTGCGCGCTTCGTCCGTCACGACAATAGTGAGAAAACGGCCCACGTGGAACGTGTCCGATGCATAATCCTGCGACGCCAGTGCGGAGACGACCAGAAATTCGCTGGCAAACATCGAGAACGGCGGCATCCCCACCAGAGCCAGCCCTGCGACGAGGATGGCCACCGCCGTCACCGGTTGCACTTTCGCCAGACCCTGCACCTCGTCGATTTCACAGGTGGCGTACCGGCGATGCACATTCCCCGCCGAGAAAAATGCCAGCGACTTGGCCAACGCATGGTTGAGCAGATGGAACAGGCCCCCGAAGGTTCCAATCGGCCCTCCGACCCCGAACCCCACCATCGCCAGACCCATATGCTCGATGCTGGAGTAGGCAAAGAGACGTTTGTAGTTGTGCTGGATGAGGATGAACAGGGCGGCCATCACGAAGGAGATGAACCCGAAGAGCATGAGCAGATTTCCGGCATACTCCGGCGGGAGCGCCTGGTCCACAATGGCCTTGCTGCGCAAGACAGCATAGACCGCCACGGTCTCCAGCACGCCGGCCAGCATCGCCGTGACCGGCGCCGGCGCTTCGCTGTAGGCCTCCGGCAGCCAGGTATGCATGGGCACCAATCCGATCTTGGTCCCGTAGCCGACCAGGAGAAAAATGAATGCGAGTTTGAGCACGTGCGGGTCCAGTTGACCGGCCACTTCCAGGAGTTTGGTGACGTTCAACGCCTCGCTCTCATCTCCCAAGACCCGGATCGAGGAATAATAAGTCAACACCGTGCCGAACAGCGCGAGCGCGATGCCGACCGAGCAGAGAATCAGGTATTTCCATCCCGCTTCCAACCCCTCCCGTCTTCGAAAGAACGCGATCAGGAATGCCGTGGCAAGCGTCGTCCCCTCGATGGCCACCCACAACACGCCCAGGTTGTTCGCCATCGTTGCCGCGATCATGGCAAACAGAAAGACATGAAACAGGAAGAAAAACCGGCTCAAGCGTTTCGGCGCAATCACGCCCCGCGCCACGTAATCATCGAGATAGGCCCAGGTGTATAAGGAGCAGGACAGCCCGATGAAAGTTATGATGAGCAGGATGAAGGCGGAAAGCGCATCGATGTAGACCTGCCCCCAGAGCACGGTCAAGGGTCCGTGAGCCAGCACCTGCCGGATGAGGGCGATCTCGGACACAACCAGACTGGTCATCGTGGCGAGATTCAATCCGTGCAGTAGCCCGGCACGCGTGGTCGCCAGGCTGAGAAAGGCGGCCAGCAGCGGTGTGCCGAGAAAAATCGTCACCTGCGCCACGATCGTCGTCATCAGGGCGCCTCCGTCTCGGCCCCGAAGATCTTCACGATGGCGGCCAGCAAGGGCGCAAGTCCTGGCGGTACTTGAAGTCCGATGGCACCCAGCACGACGAGGTTGATCCCGACGGCGGCGCCCGTAAAGATGCGGCACTGCCGGCCCGGCGCAGTGCCGGCTTCCCCCGGCGTGCCAAGCGTCATGCGCAGGATCTGGTAGAGCAAGGTGGCAAAGGCGAACGCCAGCAAGGCCAGGAACGCATAGGCCACTTCCCGGTTGGTGCCGTAGGCGCCGACGGCGATCAGCACTTCACTGCTGAAAAGTCCGAAGGGCGGCAGGCCCGCCAGCGCGACTCCGGCCACGAGGATCGCGGTCCCCGCGAGGGGCATCTGGCCCAGCAGTCCGGTCACGCGCCCGATCGATTTGTGGTTGTGGCGGAGGAACACGAGGCCGGCGCCATAAAAGGCCGTCGATTTGGCCAGGGCATGATTCATCAAGTGCCATGCGCCGGCAAACACCCCGAGGCCGCCGATCCCGAAGCCCAGCAGCACAATCCCGATATGCTCGATGCTGGAGTAGGCGAACAGCCGTTTGTAGTCCCGCTGGACCAGGAAGAAGGCCGAAGAGACCGTGAGCGACAACAGCGCCAGGCCGATGATCAGATTCCCGGAAAATTCAGGCCCCACGGTGTTATCCGTGACTGCCTTGAATCTTAAGATCGCATAGACGGCGAGCGAGAGCATGTTCGCCGACAACATCGCACTGACCGGCGTGGGGGCTTCGGCATGCGCATCGGGCAGCCAGGTGTGCATCGGCGCGATACCCGCTTTTGTACCGTAGCCGATCAGCACGAACACGAAGGCCAGCTTGATCGCAACGGGATCCAATCCCTTGGCCACGCGATAGAGTTCGGGCCAGCGAAGCGCCTCGCTCGAGACGCCCAGGACATGCTCCGAGGAAAAATACACGAGGATGGTGCCGAACAACGCCAGCGCGATGCCGACGGAGCTGAGAATGATGTACTTCCAGCCGGCCTCCAGCGCCGCCTTGCTCCGGTCGAACCCGATCAGCAGGGCCGCCGACAGGGTCGATCCTTCGACGGCGATCCACATGATGGCGATGTTTTCAAGGTTCACGGCCAGGAGCATGGCGGCGAGGTACAGATCGAACAGGCAAAAAAACTGGCAGTACCGTCTCAATGACAGGTGCGCGCGATCCATTTTCTCGCCCATATACCCCACGGCATACAGCGTCCCGGTGCTCCCCACCACACCGAGGAGCAAATCGAGCCACGCGCTCAGCGCGTCCGCCTGCAGGAATCCGCCGGCGGACACGTTCCCGGAGGCGATCACCCGCTCCGCCACGAGCGCGGCAGAGACCAGCATGGCCCCCGCCTGCCCGCACTGCAGAACTTCCACGGCCCTCCGGTGTTTGGCGACAAGACTGCCGAGGGCCGCGACGATCGGGGCGGTCACCAGCAATAACAGGGGCCATTCCATCCCGGTCATTCCTTCAGCGTCGTAAGCTTGGTCGTATCCACGCTGTCGAACGTGTCCTGCAGCCGATGGGTATAGATTCCGATGATCAGCGCCCCGACCAGCACGTCGAAGAAGACGCCGATCTCCACGATCAGCGGCATGCCGTACGCAGCGGCCGTCGCGCCCAGGAACAAGCCGTTTTCCATGACCAGGAAGCCGATCACCTGCGTCACCGCCTTCTTCCGTGCGATCATCGTGAAAAATCCGATCAGGATGATCGCCAGCGAGATCGCCAGCGAATCGCGCGTCAACAGGAATCCCAGTGGAATGATGGGCTGGGTGATGAAAAACGCCAACATGACCAATCCCCCGCAGATCAGCAGGCCGGCGGGGATGTTCACGTTCATGACCAGCTCGCGCGTCACGTTCAGACGCTCGACCACCTGCTTCAGAATTCGCGGGATGATCACGGCCTTGATGATGACCGTGAGCGCGGCCGCGATGTAGATGTGGTGGATGCCCGTGAGGAAGGCGACCAGCGCCGCTGTTGCAGCCAGGAAGACCGACTGCAAGGCGAACATGTCCACGCAGGCAGACAGGCGCCGCTGCGCGATGATGGCGAAGCAGGTCAGCAGCAACAAGGCGGATCCCAAATTCACCATCTGCGAACCGATCTGTGGAGAGAGTGGCAACATGTCACCCACGCAGAATGTAAAAGAAGATCATCCCGAGAAGCGCCAGGATAAAGGCGACTCCCAGCAAGTCCGTGATGCGGAACAATCGGAGTTTGGCAAACATGGATTCAATGCATCCGATCGCCACGGCGAGCCCCGACACTTTCACCAGATACGCCGCCAGTCCCAATCCAATCGCCTCGGGCGCCAGGTTCGTCGCGATACCCCACGGCGCAAAGATGTTGACGATCAAGGTCAGGAACACCAGCAACTTGAGTCCGGCCGCCCATTCAACCAGCGCCAGGTAGCGTCCCGAGTATTCCAGAACCATCGCCTCATGGATCATGGTCAGCTCCAAATGCGTGGCGGGATTGTCCACCGGCACCCGTCCGGTTTCAGCGATGGCCACGATGAACAACGCGGCAAAGGCCATGAGATGTGGCGAGGGGTCGGTGACGATGCCCTCCAGCAGGGCCGTCTTGTGCACGATCGTGCTGAGGTTGGTGGACCCGGCGGTCAACGCAATGGCAAAGATCGACATGATCATGGCCGGTTCGGTCAGCGAGGCGACGATGGCTTCGCGGCTGCTGCCCATGCCGCCGAACGGCGATCCCGCGTCCAATCCGGCCAGGATAAGGAAGAACGTGCCGAGCGCGAGCAGGTACACGAGCGCGATGATGTTGCCCGCAAAATTGAGCGGGGTGTGCGAAACGAACACCGGCACCAGCAGTCCGGCCGCCAGCGTCGACGCGAACAGGATATAGGGCGTCGCGGTGAAAATCCACGAGGTGGCATCGGAGACGACCGGCTGCTTGCGGAAGAGTTTGGCAAGGTCCGCATACGGCTGAAACACGCTCGCCCCGCGCCGGCATTGCAGGCGGGCCTTCACCTTCCTGATCAATCCCACGATGTACGGTGAGACGGTCAGCAGGATGACGACCTGAGCGACGATGAGCACGACGGCTTGTAACATCAGTATCTCAGTTCGTTTCCTTTATTTGGTTTATCTGGTTTCTCTGATTGAACCAGACAAACGACAAAAACCAGATAAACCCCCACAACCAGAACAACCGTTCGTCACATGGCGATCAAGAGCAGCACGACCAGCGTCACAAAAATATAGGTCAGATAAAGGTGGAGGCTCCCGGTCTGAATCAAACGGAGACGGTCGGCCATGGCCAGAAAGAAGTCCACCACCGGATCATACAAGTACTTCTGGAAGACCGGTTCAACGTGAAACTCGAACCGTTGCCGCTTGGCGAAGTACTTCGACTCTTCAAGCAACTCCTGCTCCAGCTTCACCGTCGGCTGGTAGATCGTGCTGAACACGCGCTTGATCGGCTGCACGAAGCCGGTCGCCGTGTATTCCATGCGCGGCGAGAGGTTGATCCCGCAGCCCCACGTCTTGTAATGGCGCGCCTTCGCCAGGCCGCCGAACGCCGCCACAAGCCCGAGCCCGAGGAGCGACAACGCCACCAGCAGCATCGCGAGAACCGGAGATGAAAGGCTGGAGAATTCGACATTCACCGGCGCGAGGGCCCACCCGTCCAGCGCCAGGACCTTGTCTGCAATCGATACTCCGGCCAACGGCGCGATAATCCGGTCCAGCAGCGGGACCACCACCATCGGGGCGATCCCCAGGGCGACACAGGCGACGGCCAGCAGGGCCATCCCGACGCGCATGGAAATCGGCACCTCGCCTGCGTGGCGGGCGTGCGCGCTTCTCGATAGCGCAAGAAAGGAGATGCCGAACGCTTTTGCGAAGCAGGCCAGGGCGAGCACCCCGGTCAACGCCAGCATCGCCGCGGCCAGCGGGAGCATCAGTTTCAGGAAGATGTTGGGAATGTGAAAGCTGAGGAAGAGGCTCTGAAAGACCAGCCACTCGCTCACGAAGCCATTGGTGGGCGGCAGCGCGGAAATGGACACGGCGCCGACGAGAAAGAACAAACCGGTCCACGGCATGCGCCGGAGCAGGCCGCCGTACTCCTCCATGTTGCGTGTATGGGTCGCGTAGAGGAGCGACCCGGCGCCCAGGAACAGCAGCGCCTTGAACACCGCATGATTGATCGTATGATAGAGCCCCGCCAACAGTCCGAGGGCGGCGAACTCCTTCAGTCCGTACGTCTGGAAGACCATGCCCGCGCCGAGACCCATCAGGATGATGCCGATGTTCTCCACGCTGTGGAAGGCGAGCAGACTTTTAAGATCGTGCTCCATCAGCGCGTACATCACGCCAAGCAGGGCGGACACGGCTCCGATCACCAGCACAATGAATCCCCACCACCACGGGAATTGTCCTCCCAGGAAATCGAAATACACCCGGACCAGGGCGTAGATGGCAGTCTTGATCATGACGCCCGACATCAACGCCGAAATATGCGACGGCGCGGCCGGATGCGCGTACGGCAACCACACGTGCAGCGGCACAATGCCGGCCTTGGTGCCGAACCCGATCAAGGCCGCGAAGAATGCGAAGGTCAGCAGGCCCTGTGGCAAGGGGGTTTCCGGATGGCGGAAGGCATCGAAGGAGAAGGAGCCGGCTCCCTGAAACAGGATCAGGAACGTCAGGATGATGAAAGCCGTTCCGATGTGGGTCATGATGAGGTAGAAAAATCCCGCATACCGAACCTCGGCCTTCTCGTGCTCCGTCACCACCAGGAAATACGAGAGTAAGGACATGAGTTCCCACGCGATCAGAAAGAAGAATCCGTTGTCGGCGATGACGACGAGCGTCATGGACAGCAGAAAGCCGTTGAAGAGGGAGCCGAGCGCGCCAAGCGAGCACCGCCCGTAGAACTCCTTCACGTAGCCGAGCGCGTAGATCGATGCGGCCAGACCGACCAGCGAGATGGTCAGTACGAAAAACGCCGCCAGC
>DASWIN010000019.1:0-3123 GCA_036397655.1 Nitrospiraceae bacterium
GCCGCGGCGACGGAGATTCCCGCCACAGGCTGTTTCGGTTCCTCGCGCTGTCCGCCGCACTGTCCGGCCTGTTCGCCGGTCCGGCCCGGGCTGAGAAATGGGACGTCGTTCCCACCCTGTCGGTCAGTGAGACTTATACCGACAATATTTCCCTGGTGCAGGACGCATTGAAGCAGAGCGATTGGGTCACGCAAGTGATACCGGGAATCTCGATCGCGGCCACCGGAGCCCGGTTGCGATTCAACGTCAACTACGCGCCAGAGTTCGTCTATTACGCCGAGGGGCAGAGAAAAAGCCAGGTATTCCAACGCGGCAATGCCGGGGCCAACGTAGAGCTTGCGAAGCGGCTCCTGTTCATCGAGGCCGGCGCCAGGGTCGATCAGTATGACGTTTCGCTCCAAGGCCCCTTTACGACAAGCAACATCAATACCACCGGAAACCGCGCCACGGCCAAGACGTTTTTCCTGAGCCCCTATTTGCTCGGTGACTTCGGGTCCGAGGCCCGCGGGGAAGCCCGATTCACCTACAGTGACTGGAGCTCCGATAGTCCAACCCGCCTCCCCGACAACGAGGCGAACCGCGTTGATCTGCGGCTGGCAAGCGGGCCTGCGTACCAGCAGTTCACCTGGGATATCGGCTATAGGAGGGAGACCATCCAGTACGAGACTCTGCAGGAGACCCTGACCGAGGCGATCACGGAAAAAGTACGGTGGCTGATCGCCCCTGCGGTGGGCCTGCTGGGACAGGTGGGCTATGAAAGGTACGATTCGGGAATCCCGGGCTCGGTATTGGAGGGATCGATCTGGAGCGCGGGGCTGGAATGGATGCCCACGCCCCGCACGCGTCTTGCCGCGAGCGCCGGCAAGCGGTTCGATGACGATGCCTACAACTTCGAGTTTCGCCACCGCACGCGCCTCACGACGTGGAGCGCAGGCTACAGCGAGGACGTCACGACGTCGCGCTCGGCGTTCTTCGTTCCGGCCACGGCCAGCACGTCTGGCGTTCTGGACGCGTTGTTTCTGTCCCAATTCCCCGATCCGGCAGCACGGCAGAGGGCGGTCGAGGAGTTCATCGCCCGGACAGGGCTGCCATCGAGTCTCCTTGCTCCGCTCAACTTCTTCAGCGACCAATTGTTCCTGCGGAAACGATGGCAGGCATCGACCGGCCTTCGCGGGGTCCGAAACACTCTGGCCGCCAATGTTTTCAGGGAGACCCGCGAACTGTTGTTTGCCGGTGTCATTCCGTCAGGCACCGGGGAATTTGCCGCAAGCAACACCATCAGACTGACGGGTGCTAGCCTCGCGTGGAGCAGGCCTTTGACGGCACGGAATACGTGGAATCTGGACACGGGCTACACCCGCAGCGAATTCCTCGATAGCCACCGCGTGGACGACCTCGCTTACCTGCGGATGGGTCTCACCCGGCAATTTCAGCGGCAGCTTTCAGGGTCACTCCACTACCGCAGGCAGCAGCTTGAATCCAGGCCGAGCGCGTTCCGCTACACGGAGAACTCGGTGATCGCGAACCTGCGGATGGAGTTCTAAGGCCTCATGTACGAAGCCTACTACCATCTCCAGGCCAGGCCGTTTCAGCTGAGCCCGGACCCGCGCTTTTTCTTCTCCAGCAAGAGCCACCGCCGCGCCATGGCTTACCTGGTGTACGGCGCGCATCAGGGCGAAGGCTTCATCATCATCACCGGAGAGATCGGCGCCGGCAAGACCATGCTCGCGAACACCCTCGCCCACAAGCTGGCGTCGCGAAACCTGGTGCTGGCCCAGATCGTAAACACTCAGCTGAAGGCCGACGACATGGTGCGCACGGTGGCCGCGGCATTCGACCTGCCCCAGGATGACAGCAAGGCGGTATTGCTCGGTCGCGTAGAGCAGTTTCTGCTCGCGTGCAACAGGCAGGGGAAGCGGGTGATCCTGATAGTAGACGAGGCGCAGAACCTCCCGGCGGCTTCGGTGGAGGAGCTGCGCATGCTGTCGAACTACATGCTCGCCGCCAGACCCCTGCTCCAGACCTTCCTGCTGGGCCAGCCGGAGTTCCGCAAGACGCTCCAGAGTCCACATATGGAGCAGCTCAGGCAACGGGTCATAGCCTCCTGCCACCTGGGGCCAATGGACAGCACCGAAACCGAGGCCTATATCCTGCACCGGCTTCAGACCGTAGGCTGGCGAAGTGATCCGTCCTTCAGCGCGGACGCCTTCGCCGCCATCCACCAGTACACCGGCGGCATTCCGCGAAAGATCAACGTCCTCTGCGACCGCCTGCTGCTCATGGGCTGCCTGGACGAAACGCACGCGTTATCCGGCAAGGAGGTAGCCAGGGTGATCGACGAACTGCAGCAGGAATTTGCGCCCGCGGATCGACGGGTCGAACGGGACGAGGCACGCTGATGCCATCCGGGAGCGCCGTGGCCGTTGTCGGCCTGGGCTACGTGGGCCTGCCGCTCGCCGTGGAGTTCGGCAAGAAGCGCAAAACCATCGGCTTCGATCTGTCGCCCGCGAAGATCGAAAGCTATCGCCGGTTCGTCGATCCGACCGGCGAGCTCTCGAGCGAGCAGCTGCGCGCGGCGGGCCAGCTCACCGTGTCGAGCGACCCGGCAGCCCTCGCGCAAGCCGATATCTTCATCGTCGCAGTGCCGACGCCGGTGGATTCCGCGCACCAGCCCGACCTCGGCGCACTCGTCGGCGCGAGCGAGACGGTCGGCAGGCACATGAAGCGCGGCGCGATCGTCGTCTACGAATCTACGGTCTACCCCGGCGCCACCGAGGAAGTGTGCGTGCCGATCCTCGAGCAGGCCTCGGGCATGCAGTGGCGGAAAGACTTCCACGTAGGCTACTCGCCCGAGCGCATCAATCCGGGCGACAAGGAGCACACGCTCACCCGCATCCTGAAAGTGGTGTCGGGCGACAGCCCGGAGACGCTCGAGAAAGTCGCCGTGCTTTATCAAAGCATCGTTACCGCCGGGGTATACCGCGCCTCGAGCATCAAGGTCGCCGAGGCGGCCAAGGTGATCGAGAACACGCAGCGCGACCTCAACATCGCGCTGATGAACGAGCTCGCCATCCTGTTCGACCGCATCGGCATCGACACGCTCGAGGTGCTGCAGGCCGCCGG
>DASWIN010000020.1:0-3951 GCA_036397655.1 Nitrospiraceae bacterium
ATTTCGTTGGATCAGATGTTCGGCGAGAGACCTCATCCGGCTCGACTTGTTCGCCTATCCAATCCGTATGAGCAGGTCATCGAGAAATTCATAAGGCGGAACGACGAGGTTCTTCGGGGCGGGTCCCTTCCGAATGCGTCCGGAGGTATCGTAATGGGACCCGTGGCAGGGACAGAACCAGCCGCCGAACTCGCCCACGGGATCGCCAGGCCGCTGCCCTTTGGGGATGCAGCCCAGGTGCGTGCAGATACCGATGACGACGAGCCACTCCGGCCGTTTGACGCGCGCGCTGTCCGCCTCCGGGTCTTTCAGGTCTGCGTCATCGTCGGCTCTGGCTCTTGCGATCTGTTCGGGCGTACGGTGATCGATGAACACCGGCTGGCCGCGCCACACCACGGTAATTCTTTGCCCTAATCGAACGGGCTCTAGGTCAAACTCTCCTGTGGCCAGGGCCAAAACTTCGGCGGAGGGGTTCATGCTGTTGATCAATGGCCAAACGGCGATGCCGGTGCCGACCGCGCCCGCCGCTAGGGTAACCAAATAGAGAAAATCGCGCCGGGTCTCTTTATCCTCGTCCGGCAGCGGGTGATCACCTGAAGAAATTCGAGGCATGTCAGGACTTACCTAGATCAAGGACGAACGGGCCCGGTGTGGCAGGACCCCGGTCCCATTAGACCTCTAATTATTGTCGTGGCCTACGTCCTCCCCTTCGCCATGGCGGTGACCAAGATCCTCGCTGTGAGCCTCAGGTCCGCTGCCCGGCTCGCCGTGACTGTGACCCATCCATTTGCGAATCCTGGGCGGAATGTCGGCCTCCGAGAACTTGTGCTGCTCTTCGTCGTGGTGGACGAAGGCGATAATGTCGGCGATCTCGTCGCCGGTGAACAGGATCTGTTCGCCCAGTGCCTCCTCCTGGGACGCGATCATGGCGGGCGCCATGCGCCACATCTTGGCGGAGAAGTCGAACGGGTTCATGGCCGGCTTCATGGTATGGGCATCCAGCGGCGTCGCGTCGTGGCCGCCCACGCCGTTGATCGCATGACAGGCGACGCAGCCCTTGCTGGCGAACAGCTTGCGCCCGCGGGCCGGGTCCATCTGGGGTATCATCAGCCGCTGCATGCCCGGCATCATCGGCACCTCCTGACCCATCATGCCCTGCCCCTGACCTTGGCCCATCATGCCCTCGCCCGTCATGCCTTGGCCCATCGATTGCGGGGCCTGGTTCGGGTCGGGTTGGGACTTCTGCTGCTCATGCGCTTGCGCCGGCGGAGCAAACACAAACGACAAAGCGATCACAGTTGCGACCAGCGTTGCAATTGAAGTCTTGGTACACACAGCAACCTCCTTGGCAGGGGGCGGATCAAAGCCCGATGGATGATCCTGTTTACCGCTTCGACCGTGGCTCAAAGGCCAGTACAACTCCGTACTCCGGCAGTGCGTAAGTGAGCCCGATCGGGAGAACGAAGGTGATCGTAGTCACTGTCTTCAGCGGCTCCTATCTCAGTTCCTCAGCCGTTCGCCCGAACCGAGGGACAAAGCCTGGGACCCGAGCGGCATAGCGGTCGTAGGCGTCGCCAAATTCAGCCCGCACCTCGCGTTCCTCCTGTCGGGCCAGGCGGACGTACATCCAGACGAGGACGGGGAACATCCCAAGCGTCAGCAGCGTCGGCCACTGAAACAGGAAACCCAACATGATCAGGATGAATCCCACGTACTGCGGGTGGCGGATATAGGTATAGGGACCGGTCGTTGCCAGAGCACGTCGGCGCTGCGCTTCGTAGAGTACCTTCCACGCGGCCGAGATCAGGATGAAACCGCCGCCGATGAATGCAAAGCTCAGGAGATGGAATGGCCCGAAATGCGGATTCGCTTGCCAGCCAAACAACATTTCGGGCAGATGGCCCGCGTCGTGCGAGAACCAGTCGACGCCCGGAAAGCGGCTCTGCAGCCAGCCGGAGAGCACGAAGATCGTTAGCGGAAAGCCGTACATTTCGGCGAACAACGCGACGAGAAACGCGGAGAAAGCGCCGAACGACCGCCAATCTCGCTTGGTCCGTGGTTTGAAGAAGCTGAAGGCGAAGAGGATGAACACGGCCGAGTTGATCACGACCAGCGTCCAAAGCCCGTAGGCCGGCGCTTGCTCGGTCATGGCCTCCCCCCTCCGGACGGCGTCGCACTGTCGGGCGGCTCGTGATCGTCGCCATGGTTGCCATGGCCGCCATGGCCGTGGTGCATGAAGAGGTGCATCAGCGGACAGGCGAGCAACAGTAAGAAGGGCAGGTAGGGGACGAATGACTTCACGTGGGCCTCGTGCTCGGCCCAGAGGAAATAGCCGGCGACCGCCAAAAAACCGAGGAGAGCCAATCCTGCACGTGAGAACAGGAACCCTCGCAGACCACCTTGTTCCGGTTCCGCCATGGTGACTATCCTCGTTGATCGATTAAGCCTGCGTCACTGACCTGTGACCTGGACCATCTGGTGGCCTTTGCCACCGATGGGAATCTCGCCCCTGACCTCAAGGGTCTCCTGATCCACGACCCACAGTTTCGGCTCCTCGGCGCTCGAGACGTAGATTTTGCCCGACCCGCGCACGACGGCCAAGTGATAGGGCGCGGGACCCAGGGTCGTGCTGCGATGAGCGCCGGTGAGCAGATTTACGGCAGTCAGTTTGTCTTCGCCCAGGGCGCTGACGAACAGCGTTCGGCCGTCGTCGGACAGGTCGACGCCGTGGAGCGTGTCACCGACGGAGATCGTGCCGGCGACCTGGCCTGCGCGAAGATCGAGGACCGACACGGTCCCGTCAGCCACGTTATTGACATACAAAGTTCCCCCATCGTGCGACAGGACGAGGTGCTCCGGACTACTCCCCACCGCAATGTCGCCTAGGACCTCCCATGAAGCGGTATCAAACGTGCTGACGGTATCGTCGCCGGCATTGCTGACATAGACCTGCCGGCCGTCGGGACTAAAGACCGCGAAATTGGGAAGCGGCCCGGTAGGAACCGTTACCAACACCTTGTGAGATCTCAGATCTATGGCGCTGATGGCATCCTGGTTCGGATGCGTCACCACCGCGACTCCGCCGTCGGGACTTACCGCGACGTGATGAACGGCGCCCGGCACGTCGATGCGGCGCATGACAGCGCGCTCGCCAATTGAGACGATGGAGACACTACTTACGACGGTGCCGCCTTCCGCCGCTCCCTCCGACGGGCTGGCATGATGGGCGGCGTGCTCATCCTCTGACATGCCGGCCGGTTTGGCGGGAACAGCGTCGCCGGGCTCGCGTTCCTCGTAACTGCCGGCGACGAGGAATCGCCCGTCGGGCGTCCCGGCCAGCCCGTGGACGGCAGGGAGGCCGTCGATGTGGTCGACGACGCGGTCTTGCTCCACGTCCACGACGACAATCTGGCCCGCACTTCCGAGCGGAATGTAGACAACGCCGCCCGCCGCTGCAGGCAGCCCGCTGCCCATGAGAACGGCGAACGCCATCGCCCCGAGCGCTAAAGTACGAATTCCGTAGTTCACAACATTGTTCCTTCCGAATTCCATAACGTTAGAATGGTCGTTGTTTCTTACCAGCCTGGGAGAAATCGCCCTCCTGGACCTCGCTCGGAGTCGATCGGCGCGTGACAAAGTGGACCGCGAGCGATGCCAGTATCAGGACCAGGAGCGCAACGTCGGCAGCGTCGAAATGCTTCCAATGCTCCACCACGAGAAGCACCGCTGCGGTTACGAGGAATGCGGGGACCAACTCGTGGACGTACCATCGAGCCCTCGAGGAGGCGTGCAGCCAACACTTCTCACGCACTTTCATGGCCATCCAAACATTTCCTCTTAGCCAAACACGCCTGGAAGCTAAATCCCTAACCCGTAAGACGTCGATCGGGATACGCGAGGAACCTTTCGCTCGTGGAGACATCGACAAGGAGGACTTCGAGGAACGGAAGC
>DASWIN010000021.1:0-1601 GCA_036397655.1 Nitrospiraceae bacterium
GGCTGCGTCTTTTAGGGTTTGATAGTCCCAGCGATCCAGAGGCAGGCCCGGCGCCGGCTCTTGGCGGGCCTGCACGTTCACCGGAACCGGCCCGGACCCGCCCGACGGGAAAGCAAGCAATGCCTCTCCGCCGATCCACACCTCGAACCAGCGGTCTTCCCAATGTGCCATTTCTGCATAGGCCTCTCCCGTCACCGGTGCCAGATCGGTCTTGACTGGAATGTCCCCGACCGCTCCCAGGCGGGCATCGCCATTGACCACGAGATCTCCCCAATGGACCGACACCGGCAACGGTTTTGGAGTGGCCGGCACCGGCGTGCTATTGCCGATCTGCACCGCGGCTCGAATCGGCGGCAACGGCCTTGCGCCCAACTGGACGACAAGGGTCCGCGTGAGCCTCTGCGACTTTGCCGCAATCTTGATAGTGCAGAGCAGGCCGGGGCTTGTCGGGCCATAGACGGCCAGCCGCGTGAGTCGCCCGAGGACGCCTACGTCGCGGAGCCATCCATTGGATGGATCGTTCAGCAGCCGATCGTCCGCCGGCCTGGCCGCATCGAAAAGGAGGTCCGGACTGGTCTCCGTGCCGGTGAACTGGGACTGCCCGGCCGCATCGAAGAACGACGGGTGGCCGTCGGATCCCTCCTGGCGCATGGCAAACAGCGCACGGCCCGGACCGGCAGGTGCCGAGGCAGGATCATGGAACCAGTGCATGACCAGATCGGCGCCGGCTTCGGCGAGGTGCCGCGCGACGGCCTCATCGCGCGCAGCCGCCACGCTTTCAATCTCCTGCGCCGCCACATTCAGCGAGACCGTCCCCAGCATGGAGAGGATCACGATGATCAGCACGGCGCCGATCAGCGCCGCGCCTTGTTCGTTGTTCTTTCGTGGCATGGCTTCCTCCTCCCGGCTCCGCTGTCACCGACCGCGGAGTCCGATGTCCTGCACCACCGGCACGGGTTCTCCTCCGACAGCCGCCTCGACGCGGAGACGGGCCACTCGGGATGGATGAGTCGTCGGCGCGCCGTCCCGATCGAGATAGGTCACCTGAAACCGCGTGATCTCTCCGATCAGCGGGTTCGCGCCGCCGTCCACGGCGCGCATCAGGCGTGCTGTTCCGTTCCGCTCCGTTTTCACGTAGTACCGCACGCGATTGACCACGCGCGCCTCGCTGCCTGCCGCAAATTCGTGTTCCAGCGGCGCCGTGACACTCAGCAGCGCCTTTTGTCCGTCGCGCGCGAGCTTGCCCGCGGCGCAGCGATCCCGGTCGCAGACAAGCACCCGTTTCCCTTTCGGCCAGCCTGTCCCATTGACGACCGGCAGGTCCTGTTGGTCGGATGAGACCGGACTCGTCAGCGTCGTCACCAGGCCGCCGAGGTTGGCCTCGAACTCGATCTCCTGACGGCCCGCCACCGTAAGTGGAGCACCGGTTGGAGGCGACGCCGTCCCGGCAGCGCGCACTTCATCCTCCAGGACCTTGAGGCCGATCCGCAGATCCTGCGCCCGCGCCGCCGCCACGTGCTGCTTCGAGAGCCGGCGCTCGAAATGATCGAGCGATTGAAGCGTGGCCGCCAGCACCACCAACCCGGCGGCCATCGCGATCA
>DASWIN010000022.1:0-3574 GCA_036397655.1 Nitrospiraceae bacterium
GTCGGGGTGATGCCCCTCCGCTTCCGCCACCGCGCCCACCTTGTTGACGAAGGCCAGCGCCAGCGCGAAATCCTTGAACGTATAGAGCCGTTCCAGGTGCCCGGCCTTGTTGAAGCCCCAGCCCTTGCCAAGTTGCTTCAGTAATTCCTCCGCTTTTTTCGGCTCCACCGGCGGCACGCCGCCGCGGCACGGCACGCATTTGTTATCGGCTAGTCCCATCGCATCCTCCCTTACCGAGCTTCGAGTGATCCGGCGGCAACTCAGGGCATGCATGGAACTTACGCCACCGGGTAAGTGTTTCGACTGTACTTGAAAACTACTCGCTGTCGTCCGGAGCCCCTCCGGATGACGCTAAATGACGTTCCTGAATCTTGTCCGGATCGAACTTGGCGGCGGCTTTCGTCATGCGGTCGAGCGCCTCGTCGAACGAGAGCGGCGGGGCGTCTTTTGGACGGAAACGGATCGGGTTGACCCGCGCCACGACGAAACTCTTGAGGTAGGGGCTCGTCAGTCCCTTGGCCTTCAACGCCTCGACCTGTTTTACCACCAGATCGTCCAGAGCCAGCACCGTCTTCGCCCGTTCCTGCCGCACGGCCATGGCCGTCTGCAGCGGCTTCGCCAGGAACTGTTCCACGCGTTTCAGCACCGGGTGGTAGGCGCCGCCGCTGAAGCGCGGCCGCTCCTCGTAGCACAGGCCGAGCGTGATGAAGGCTGCTTCCTCGAACTCCAGCGCATAATGCTCCTCGCTCACATGATCGAGCTCCGCCAGTTCGCGATACATGCGGATGACCTCCAGTGCCTTCTCCCGGAGGTTATGCGCCTTCTCCGTGTTCAGCGCCAGGATCTGATAGGCCGCACCGGCTTCCGGGATCACGATCGCCGTGATGCTTTTGGCGCCGAGAGTCCGCATAGCCGAGAGGCGATGGTGTCCGTTCGGCGTCCAGTATTTCGCGTACCCCCTTGCCCCTTCTACTCCTTTACCCCTCTCCTGAGGCGCCCGCACGGCGATGATCGGGTCCAGAAAGCGGCCCAGTTTCCCGATCACTGATTCCAATTTACGGACGTGCGTGTCGGACAGATTCCGCTGGTAGGGGGTCGGCTCGACCAGGTCGATCGGAAGGGCCGCCATCACGACCCACTTACCGCCGTAGGGCTCGCGATAGATGGACAGCACCTTGCCGCCGTCACTGTCGATGGCCCGGTGCAGTTCGGCCACCTCGCCCGGAGGCGCCGCCGCCTGCAGCTCCGTCGCAGTCAGGCCGACCGACGCGCCGGCCGGTTTGCGGCGGTGCCTGGCGCCCTTGGTCGCCGGCGCTTTCCTGCCTTTTTTCTCCGCCATAACCTGTTATGGTAGGGAAGTCGCATGGCAAAAGAAAGCCCCGTCAGGAAGGTCCTCCGGATCGGTCATCGCGGTGCATGCGGCCACGCGCCCGAGAACACACTCGCGTCGATTGAGAAAGCGATCTCGATCGGGTGCGATCTGACCGAAGTGGACGTGCAGCGGACGGCCGACGGATCGCTCATCCTGCTGCACGACGAGCGCGTGGACCGCACGACGAACGGGCGGGGACTCGTCGCCGACATGAAGCTGGAGGATGTCCGGAAGTTCGACGCGGGCCGAGACCGGAACATTCCGACGCTCGAGGAGGCGCTCAAAACGGCCCAGGGACGAATCGGCCTGATCCTGGAACTTAAGGCCGAGGGCCTGGCCTACGATGTCTGCGGAATCGTCCGCGCAAGCGGCTTCCCCGGTGAGATCATTTATGCCTCCTTCCTGCGCGATGAACTGCAGCACGTCCGGCGTGCCGATCCCGACGCCTGTACGCTCCTCCTGTTTAAACGGCTCCCCAAAGACCCGGCCGCCGAAGCGACCGGGCTCCAGGCCACGCACGTGGGCCTGCGCTTCGACACCGCCACCCTGCCGCTCGTGAAGGCGCTTCACAAGGCCCGCCTCACCGTATTCGTCTACACCGTCAACAAACCGGCGGACATTGCCGGGATGCGCACGCTGGGCGCGGACGGGATCGTGTCGGACTTTCCAGACAGAATATAGCGCGCCTCTATCCTGACAGCGTCCGTACAGAATCGAACGACTTGTACATCTTTGTCCATACTCCTAACTAATTAATCTATATAATAATCCATTACTTATACGCTTCTTGGAACGGCATCAGTTATGCTCAGCATTTACATAGCATTCACCAGCTCCAGGAGGAACGGCCATGGACAAACAGGATGGGAACAAGTTGAGCCTGCAGGCAATGACGATGATCGGGGAAGACACGATCATCACCGGTACCATCCGCGCGGAGGGCACGGTCTGGGTTGACGGCAGGGTCGAAGGAGACATCTGTACCGTTGGTCTCCTCATGGTAGGCGAAGGGGCGATCGTGGTCGGCAACGTCTATGCCGGCTCCGTCGTGAGCCGGGGCCTCATCGTCGGTGACATTGTGGCCTCGGAGGAAGTGCAGTTGCTGGAGTCGGCTTCATTGAACGGCACGGTGAGGACACCCGTGTTCCTGGCGGACGAGGGCGCGCTGCTGACCGACAATAATGATGAAACGGCCTACGCGTCCGAGGAGTTGTCTGACGACGGGGACGCGTCGCCCATTCGCGCCGTGGCTTAGCCCGCATTATTCATGAACGCTTCTGCTGCAATCGCGGATTCGCTGCTGCGACAAGCCTGCGGCAGGCGTACTCGCCGCTCAGTCCTTCGACGTACTGTCTCAAGTACGCCTCGGTCCTTCGCTGCTGTGCTTGCCTGTCTCGCCACGCGACTCCACGATTTCGCGACGAACCGCCATGAATAATGCGGGCTCACGGGACAAGGCGTAGCACATTCCGACCAGCACCAGATCCTCCAACGGCGAATACCAGCGGAGCGGTTGCGGGAAGAAGACACCGAAGCAGCCGCAGTTCGACAACTCCAAGCCTCGCAGCAATGTGATCGTCATCCAGACTCCATAGCCGGCGTTGAGCCACGCTGCGACCAGAGCGCCGGCCGCAAGCCGCCGGCCGGAGAGCACCCACGCCCCTAGCGCGAATTCAAATCCCGTCAGCGCCAGCGCCAGCGGCAAGAGTATGAGATCAGGAAAGGCTTGGTAGGTTTTCAGCACCTCGACGAAGCCGGGCAGATCGAGTGATTTGCCCAACGCCGAGGCGAGGAGAATGATGCTGACAAAGAGTTGCAGGAACCAGCGAAGGGCGACAGGCATGGGCGCATCCTAGGAGGAGTGACGGGAAAAAGAAAGTCCTCGCAGGTATAGGCGAAACCATACAGTTTGTAGGCTCCAGCCAACTGTTCGGCCGGACTCCAGTCCAACGGTTCATATGAGCAATTCCGGTCGTGATCCGATCGGCCTCGCCAACTGCGTGACCCTTCGACGTTTTTTCCAATCGGCCTTCGGACAGCCGCTTTGTGTGTGTCTATGCACTCATGTCCATGCGGTGGCATGCTTTCTGCTCAAACCTCCTCGGCGGGGTTTGCCCGACCCTTCCCGCCACGGCACACGGCGAACTTATCTCAAGGAAAGGAACCACCATGTTTGAACGGACTGACGAACTCGAACAGGGA
>DASWIN010000023.1:0-10106 GCA_036397655.1 Nitrospiraceae bacterium
AATGGTCGATCGCGGACAATGGGTCGATTCTTCGCATGACGTCTCCTTTCGTGATTTTGACTCAATCGCTTGCGGGTGACTGTGCAAGACCCGTGCGCAAGAGAGGCTGGTTGACAGGGCGGAAGAGCGCATGGTGGAATAACGTCCGTGGCACGTAACCCGTGACGGGTTTTATTCCTACTCCGGAGTTTTCTTACGCGTCACCCGTCACGCATCACGGTACTTAGAGGAGGCCCAGGTCATGGATATGATGGGACGTGTAGGGCTGGTCGAGATTCCCGTTCTGATCGCGCCGGATCAGAAAGCCTGGCTGGACAAGATGGTCAAGGAAGGCAAGATTGCGGTCCCGCCGGGCGGAAGCTTGGAGAAGGGATCCCTGATCTCGATGTTCCTGCGGATGCTAATCCACAATGCCATGGAAGAACAGGCGCGGCAGGAAGTCTTGGACAAGGAAGACGAGGACGACGAATAGATACGAGGCCGTATCGGCCCGGATACGGGCGAACGGTCAGAGGGTTTTGAAGACGGCGTGCGCGGCCGCGACGGTTTTCTTGATGTCGGCATCGCTGTGGGCCGTCGAGAGGAAGGCCGCTTCGAACTGCGAGGGCGCGAAGTAGACGCCCCGCTCCAGCATCCCTCGAAAGAACTGCGCATAGCGTTGCGTGTCGGCGCGCTTGGCCGATGCGTAATCCACCACCGGTTGACCGGTGAAAAATCCGCAGAGCATCGAACCCACTCTTGTTTGCGTCAGCGGCACGCCAGCCTGCTTCGCGGCCTTGCCGAGTCCGTCCGCCAGCGCGGCAGACTTGGCTTCCAGTTTCTTGTAGATCCCGGATGCTTTCAGCGCCTTGAGCGTTTCGATCCCCGCGGTCACCGCGAGCGGATTCCCCGAGAGCGTCCCGGCCTGATACACAGGGCCGGCCGGCGCGATCATCTGCATGATCTCCCGCCTGCCGCCATAGGCGCCGACCGGCAGCCCGCCCCCGATGATTTTCCCGAGGCAGGTGAGGTCCGGCATCACGCCGAAGCGCGTCTGGGCCCCCCCGTAATCCACGCGGAAGCCGGTGATGACCTCGTCGAAGACCAGCAGCGCGCCGCACGCACGCGTGAGTTCGCGGAGCGCCGGCAAAAACTCGGGGCTTGGCGGGACGACGCCCATGTTGCCCGCCACCGGCTCGACGATGATGCAGGCCAGGTCCTTCGCGTGAGCCTCGACCAGGGCCTTGACGGCTCGCGTATCATTATATGGAGCGGTCAGCGTGTGCTTGGCGAAATCGGCCGGTACGCCGGGGGAGTCAGGCAGGCCGAGTGTCGCCACGCCGGAGCCGGCCTTGGCCAGCAGATAATCGCTGTGGCCGTGGTAGCAGCCGTCGAACTTGAGGATCTTGTCACGTGTCGTATAGCCGCGCGCCAGCCGGATCGCGCTCATGACGGCTTCGGTCCCCGAGCTGACCAGCCGCACCTGCTCCATCGAGGGCACGGCCTCGCTGATCATTCTTGCGAGACGGACTTCCAGCTCCGTCGGCGCGCCATAGCTGGTCCCGCGCGTGGCGGCCCGTTGGATGGCCCTGATCACCGGCGCCGGGGCATGGCCCAGGATCATCGGTCCCCAGGAATGGACGTAGTCGATGAACTTGTTGCCGTCCACATCCCACAGGTAGGCGCCCTTGGCCTTTGCGATGAACAGGGGCTGCCCGCCGACGGATTTAAAGGCGCGAACGGGACTGTTCACCCCGCCGGGGATGTATTGCAGCGCTTGGCCGAAGAGTTGTTGCGAACGTGTGGTTTTCATGCGTCCCGACAACCTCCGCTGAACGGGGCCGCACTTTATCATGCAGAATCGAATCGGATCAATGAATGGCAGAAGGCTGTCTGGCATTGCCGTTCGTCACCAGGCGAAGGAGGCGCGGGGAGATGCGCGACCGCAGGCCCCGAAAAACCGGGGGCGTATTCATTGGAATCCGTTGAGGGTTTTTGGGGCCGAGAACAAAACAGACGCCCGTGCATCGTTCGCCGTAGTTGAAGGGACAATGTCGGGCAGGCTCCCAGAGCTGCCTTAGATCGCCTCGCTCCCGTGCATCCGGGCGAAGAGGTCCCAGTCGAACGGCTTGGGCGCGATCGCATGCAGGGGGATGGGCTCGATCGTCCCCGACTCTCGGTAAGCCAACATGCAGCCCACGACCTGCTCCGGCTGCTCAACCAGACGACGGATGGTTTCGTAACCGAGATGCTGGGCGATGGCCTTGTCCTCCGGCGTAGGCGGGGCGCCTCTCAGGGTATGCCCGAGGATCGTGGCTTTGGTCGCCACCGTCAACGGATAGTGCCCCCTGCTTGCCTGCAGGTGCGGCCAGGTGGCGACGGCTTTGCCCACGTAATCCACCAGGCCGTGAACCCCTCCCTCCGGATGATGATGATGGGGGGTCTTTTCCGCGACCACGAACAAGTGGCTCTTGTTCGGCACCCCGATCGTCCGCTTGAGCGTGCCGAGGATGATCTGGTCTATATAGGCATCGGGATCGGGATGCTCGTTGACCAGCACCCCTTCCGCTCGCGCTTGATATGCCAGCGCCAGCGCGAGGTGGCCCGAGCCGGCTCCCATCACCTCGACGAAAAAGACGCTCCCCATGGCCGCGCTGGTGGATTTCAGCGATTCAATCGATTGATTCGCGAGCGCGACGGCCGAATGGAAGCCAAGCGAGGTGGTGCCCGCGATGTTGTTGTCAATCGTGCCGGGAAGCCCGACGACCTGCACCCCGAAGCTTTCATAGATCGCCCGCGCGCCCCGGAGACTGCCGTCCCCACCCAGCACGATCAAGGCACCGTCCCGCATGTAGGGCTCGAGATGATGCATGGCCGCCTGCTGGACCGCCTCGTTCTTGAAATCCTCGAAGCGGCTGCTCCCGATCGGGCTGCTGAGCCGGCTGCCCATCCCTCGCGTTTCTTCCTCCGTCACTTCCGCAATCCAGTTGTTGGCCAGCCCGAGAAAGCCGTGCCGGACGAAGTGCACGTGGAGACCCAACCGGTTCCCGGTCACACGCAACTCCTTCAGGGCCGCCCCGGCGCCTGCGAAGTCTCCGCCCGACACCAGGACGACGAGGCGTTTGACCCGGCGGGGCTTCAACCACACCCGATCCTGGCGCACCCGTTCGACCGTCACCCAAGCGTCCCGCTCGGCCCGGTCGCGCTCGGACAGCCCGACCGCGGTGGAATAGCCCGAGAGTTGATCGTGCTCGAACGTCAGGAGGACCACGTTGTCCTGCCCCTCCTTGTATTCGCCGAACTCAGTGAAGGCCTCGCGGAACGGCCGCGGGTCGAGGAACACCATGAGCGCGCGCAGTGTGGAACTGTGCGTGTAGAGGCAGACGACCTTTCCGTGATGCGACTGTCCCAACCGGTGGAACCCATCGACGACATCAACATAGAGATCGAAGAAGGAATGCCCACCCGGATAGCTGTACAACGGATGTTTGATCAGACGCTTGGCGGTCTTCGCGTCGACGCCGAAGGCGTTGGCCGCTTCTTCGGTTTCGACCTGCTTGTCCACGCCGGTGGCCCATCCGAAGTCTTGTGATTCCAAGGTGGGCTCTGCCGTGGCCCGCGCGGTCTCAGCGCCTTGCGGAAGAAGCGTCGCAGCCACCCGCTCGAACAACTGGCTCGTGTTCGGGCTCCGGCTCACAAGATGGACGAAGGTTCGCGGATCCAGGTAGTTGTCCAGCTGGAGAAAGTCCAGTTGCTGTCCGACCACGCCGACCATCCTGGCAAGCGCGGCGCCGACCGCGTCGGCCCTTGGAAGCCCCCGCTCCGCGTCCAGCACGTTCGCGAGGCGGCGTCCGACCCGATGGGTCCCGCTCTCCACACGGGAGAACCCGTGGCGCATGGTCAAGAGGAGTGTCCGACCGGTCAAATCCCTGGGCAACAGCCAGAACCGATCCTGCCCGAGATCCAGGACGACGCGACCTTCGGCCAGTTGGGGCGTCAATTGGGCGCGCGGCACGATCGCCACCGGGCGACGGAAGGCCGGCTTCTGCACCGAGCCAATCGGCACGCGATAGAGCGGCGACAGCTCTCCTGTCGCGAGGAGCTGGTTCCAGGCTGCAAAAAAGACGAGATCGTCTTTCCCGCATCCTTCATTGATCAAGGCCCGCCGAGCTGCCACGTAGGCCTCGGCTCCAGGAAACCCGGTTTGAGCCCGCTGGACAAACGCACGGATCTTGTCCATGGCTTCGTGAACTCGCCGTGGGCGATCGGGCGCCGGCATCGGGGGCGGCGGGAGTGCCATCCCCTCTCCTGACACCCTCGAGACACGGGTCGCCAGTGCCTCCCCGTACGCCAACAGGCCTTCGACTGTCACGAAATCCAGCTTTTCTCCTTCGGCATGCATGCTTCGCCTCTCCTCACATCATCGTTGCGCCTATCGTACCAATATAGTCTACCCGTTGGACAATATCCGGTCTATTCCTCTCTCTCCTTGGCAATGCGTCGTGGATCTTGTGGTGAGCCGTGTCCTCCTTTCGCTCCGACGCGGCAAGCCATGCTGAGTAGCAACGCTTTGCGCGCTTGAGAAGCCTTTGTTAGAATGGCGGCGACTCTGTCGCGGGCGAGAAACGCGCGAGTGGCGGGAAAGGCGCGACTCGAGTCACGCCAGTCGCGCTCGTCTCGCACTTGTGAGTTTTTACATGCGCAAAGCTAAAATTGTCTGCACGATCGGTCCGGCGAGCTGCTCGCCCGAGATGCTGGAGCAGCTCATCGACGCCGGCATGAACGTGACGCGGCTCAACTTTTCGCACGGCACGCACGAGTCACATGCCCGCGCCATCCAGGCGGTCCGCCAGGTAGCGCAGCGCAAGGGGGCGGCGGTGGCGATTCTTCAAGACTTGCAGGGACCGCGCATCCGGATCGGCCAGCTGCCCGATGCCGGTGTCGCTCTGGAAGCCGGCCAACTGGTGCGGCTGTTGGCGGGCCAGGCGGCCTTCGACCCTCGAAGCGGTATCCATTATAGTGGCAAGTCCGTCGCTCCCAATTATACGGCCGAGCTGCCGGTCACCTATGCGGCACTGGCGCAGGATGTGCGGCCCGGCGCACGCATTCTGATCAATGACGGCATGATCGAGCTCAAGGCCGAGCGGGTCGCCGGAGACACGGTGAACTGTTCCGTCGTGACCGGCGGGCTGGTCACGTCACACAAGGGATTGAACCTGCCAGGGACGGCCATCAGCGCACCGACGCTGACCGATAAGGATCGGGAGGATCTCCGATTCGGGGTCGCCCAGGGAGTGGATTACGTGGCGCTCTCGTTTGTCAGGGGCCCCGACGATGTGACCGCCGCAAAAAAGTTTATTGCCGAGTGCGGCGGCGATATGCCGGTCATTGCTAAGGTCGAGCGGCCGGAGGCCATCGCCTCTTTGGACGCCATTCTGAGTCAAGCGGAAGGCGTGATGATCGCGCGCGGTGATTTAGGAGTTGAAATGGGACCTGAAGCGGTGCCGGTTCTGCAGAAACGGATCATCGCGGAAGCCAATCGCCGCCGTTGTCTCGTGATCACCGCCACCCAGATGCTGGAGTCAATGACCCAGATCCCTCGACCCACCAGAGCCGAAGCCTCGGATGTCGCCAATGCGGTCTTCGATGGGACCGACGCAGTGATGCTCTCAGCCGAAACGGCGATCGGGCGCCATCCGGTGGAAGCGGTGCGCGTGATGGATCGGATCATCCGGGCAGCGGAGGAGGGGGTTGAACCGGGCTTCGTACGTCGGTCGGAGGCCACGCGTGGCGAGGTTTCGTTCCCGGAGGCCATCTGCGGCGCTGCCGCGTGGGTGGTCGCGGCAACCGCCGCCAGCGCGATTGTGGCGTTCAGTGAATTGGGAACAACGGCCCGGTTGATCTCGAAGCGGCGTCCCCTCGCTCCGATCATCGCCTTCACACCATTTGAGCCTGTACGCCAGCGGATGGCTCTCTACTGGGCCGTGATTCCCCATACGATGCAGTCGATCACTCAGACAGACGAACGCGTGCACGAAGCGGAGCGTCGCTTGAAGGCGGAGGGGCTCGTGAAACCGGGGCAGCGGATCGTGATCCTCTCGGGTACACGCATCGGTGAGCCCGGCGGGACCAACTTGATGAAGCTGCATGAGGTGGCATGACATCAGGGCACGAGGCTCGAGGCGCGGGGCTCGAGGCTGAGAAAAATACAAGGTGGCTCGCGGTCATCGTGATGAGTGCATTGGTGCTCGTGTTATCTAATAGCCATGCCCAGATCGGCTCGATCGTGCACGATCCGACCGAGATGGTGGACAAATATCTGGAGCTGGACGTGAAGGGCGTTCGATTGGACGCGATTTCGCAGGAGACGCTGGCGCCCTATGTGGCCTGGAAGGACGAACCGGTCTGGGGGCGTGCCGTGGTCATCACGCAGTACGAGGTGATCAATGACTTCAAGCAGTGGACCGTGATCAGCCAGTCCGAAGTGATCATCCCGGTCGAATACAAGGTGCTGGGGTCGGTCTATTGGGAGCGGGCATTATTTTTGCCGGAGCCGAAAATGGAACGGGTCGGATTCCGGATACAAATTGTGGGCGACCGGTGGCGGATCGCGGAGCCGATGCTCCCGCCGCACATCGGCCGGAAGCGCATGATCAACTACGTGCGGCAGGCAATCCTGGACGAGAAGGACCAAGCCAAGACGGGCACGCTCGAGACTCTGTTGGAGGATCTCAAGAAGGCACAACATGAAGGACCGGCATCCACGCAAATACCCCGTTGATCTGCTGATCTTCGACCTGGACGGCACGCTGATCGAGTCCAAGTGGGACATCGCCGCCTGCGTGCAGCGGACGTTGGCCGACCTGTCCCTGCCGCCGCACACGGAGGAGGAGATATTCGGCTTCGTGGGCGACGGGATCAAGCGCCTGTTGCGCCTGGCCGTCGGCGAAAATAACCAGGCCCGCTACGAGGAGGCCCTGCGGATTTTCCGCGGCTACTACATGAAGCACTGCCTCGACCGGACGCGCTATTACCCCGGCGTCGAAACCGTGCTCACGCACTTTGCGGGCAAACACAAGGCCGTCGCGACGAACAAGTCCCTCGAATACACACACGTCATCCTCAACGGCCTCGGCAGCCATCACTTCGCGGTCGTCGTGGGCGGGGACGATGGATTCGGGCTGAAACCGGAGCCGGGCATGCTGCTTTCCATCATCGATAAGCTGGGCGTGGCGAAGGAGCGGGCGGTATTGGTCGGCGACAGCACGAATGACATCAACGGCGGACATAACGCCGGCATCAAGGTGTGCGCCGTCGGCTATGGGATGGGGAACCTCGAGAAGATGGCGGTCTGCGAGCCCGATTGGTTCGTTAAGAAGCCGGAGGAATTGATGCAGGTGTTTCTGTGATGAACGGAAGGTTCAGGCTGAGGTTAAGGTTGAGCGGGAACTCGTTGGCAGTCTGTTCTCTCTTTGCCCTCAGCCTCAGCCTAAACCTTAGCCTGGCCGCTTCCGCGGCTCCCGGCCTCGCGGACCGCGTGATCGAGCACAAACTGGCGAACGGCCTGACGGTGCTGCTGGTCGAACGGCACCAGACGCCGATCGTGTCCATCAATGTGACCTTCGGCGTCGGCGGGATCAACGAGCTCAACGGCGCCACCGGCGTGGCGCACCTCTACGAACACATGGCGTTCAAGGGCACGCGCAGGATCGGCACGAAGGACTACGCGCGCGAGCGCCCGCTGCTCGACGAGTTGGACCGGCTCAACGCCGAGATCGAGACGCGGCGCGCCGCGGGGGCCGACCCACAGGAGTTGCAACGGCTGCGGCAGACTTTCAAGAATGCGCAGGAGCGGGCCGCTCAACTGGTCGTGGGCAACGAGATGTCGCTGTTGTACCAGCGGCACGGCGCGGTCGGGTTGAATGCCTCGACCGGCAAGGACGTCACGCGCTACGTGGTCAGCCTGCCGGCTAACCGCCTGCCGCTCTGGGCGGCGATCGAATCGGATCGCATGGCCCATCCGGTGTTGCGCGAGTTCTATAAGGAGCGCGCGGTCGTCATTGAGGAGCGGCGGCTCCGGACCGACGACAGCCCGAACGGGCTCCTGTACGAAGCCTTTGCCGCCGTGGCGTTTCAAGCCCATCCCTACGGATTTCCAACCATCGGCTGGGCCTCCGATATCCAGGCGTTGACGCCGGCGGATACGGAGCGCTTTTTCCGCACCTTTTACGGACCGGCGAGCGCCACCATCGCCATCGTCGGCGACATCAATCCGCCGGAGGTCATCACGCTGATTGAACAGACGTTCGGAAAGATTCCAGCCGTGCCGGTTCCGCCGCCGGTGATCACGACCGAGCCCGAGCAGCGCGGCGAGCGGCGCGTGGAGTTGGAGTTCGCCGCCGAGCCGATCATGCTGATCGGCTACCACAAACCGGCGATCGGCCATCCCGATGATTTTGTCTTTGATGTCATCGAGTCGGTGTTATCGGAGGGGGTCACGTCGCGGCTCTACCACCGCATCGTACGCGAAAAACGGCTGGCTGCGGCCATCGGGGCCGATGCCGGTTTCCCGGGCGCCGTTGCCCCGAATCTCTTCGTCATCAGCGCGGCGCCGCTGGCGCCGCATACGACCGCCGAAGTGGAAGCCGCCGTGTACGAGGAATTGGAACGTTTGAAGACAGAACCCGTCTCGGGGAACGAGCTCGAAAAGGTCCTGAACAACCTGGATGCGAACCTTGTGCGCGCGCTGCGATCGAACAGCGGACTGGCCGGACAACTGGCCTATTTCCAGACCGTCGCGAAAGACTGGCGGTATGTCGTGAAGGTGCGGGAGAGGATCGCGGCCGTGACGCCGCAGGACATTCAACGCGTGGCGCGCACCTATTTCACCAGGACCAACCGCACGGTGGCGACGCTGATCAGATCAGCAAAAACAGTGATGAGTAATAAGTGATGAGTAGAGCAGTGATAAGTGAGCGACACATGTTGAAAACCGAGAAAGCAGAAAAATCCGGTCATAACCGTCCATTACTCGTCACCCGTTACTCATCACTCATCACTACAGCATGCCTGGCGCTCGCGCTCATCACGCCGTTGGGCTGCGCGACAGTCTCCATGCCGGTCCCATCGAACCAGACGAACCAGATCAACCAGGCAGACCCGAGGCAGATGACCTTCGCGACGGTGGTCTTCACGCCGCCCACGCCGGGCCGTCTCGTGCTCGACAACGGCATGGTGGTCTACCTGCTGGAAGACCACGAACTGCCCCTCGTCACGGTCACCGCCACGATCAAAACCGGCGGATGGCTCGATCCGGCCGACAAGATCGGACTGGCCGGCATCGCGGGCGTGACGATGCGCTCGGGCGGCACGCAGCGGATGGGCGCCGGGGAACTCGACCGTGAACTTGAACAGATGGCGGCCATGATCTCAACCGGCATCGGCACGGAATCAGGCTCGGCCATGCTGGACATCCTGGCGAAAGACCTGCCGCGAGGGTTGCGTCTCTTCGCCGACGTCCTGATGACGCCGGCCTTCGATCCCGCGCGGCTCGAGTTGGCCAAACTGCAGACGATCGAAGGCATCCGCCGCAGGCAGGACCGGCCGCAGTCCATCGCCGGTCGCGAGTTTGCCAAGATGCTCTATGGACCTGCGCATCCCTATGGGCGCGAGAGCACGGTCGAGTCGGTGTCGAAGATCACGCGCGACGATCTGCTGGCGTTCCATGCGGAGACGGTCCATTCCAACGGCATCATTCTCGGGGTGACGGGCGATTTCGAGAAGGCGGCGATGCTGGCGCTGCTCAATGAGACGTTCGGCCGATGGAAAAAGGGCGACGTGCCGGCGATCGTGCTGCCGCCGATTGAGGCGGACGCGGCACGGGCCGATAAAACGATCGTGCGGTTCATCGGGAAAGCCACTTCCCAGACGCACCTCCGGATGGGCCACCTGTCCATTAAGGAAAACGATCCCGATTATCCGGCGCTGGTCCTCCTGAACGACATCCTCGGCGGCAGCTCCTTCCGCAGCCGCCTCTTCAACGACGTGCGGACCAAGCGGGGCCTGGCCTATTCGGTCGGCAGTTCGTTCCGTGCCGGCGTGCGCGAGCAGGGCGTCTGGGCCATGCG
>DASWIN010000024.1:0-14499 GCA_036397655.1 Nitrospiraceae bacterium
TTGGCCTGGAATAGAACCAGCCTCGCTCTCATTGCATTTGGCTTCGTCGTTGAGCGTGCCGGGATCGTGATTCAAGCGGTCGCCCCGGAGAGTGCAGCGGCAAAAACGTCCGGCGTGACGTTCTGGATTGGGTTGGCATTCATCGTGTTGGGTGCCGTTGCTGCCACTTATTCGTCACGGCAGTACCTGATCGTCCTGAAGCGGCTGTCTCCGGCGGAATATCCATCTGGTTATAGCGCGAAGTGGAGCCTCGCCGTGAATTTCATCGTGGCGGCGCTCGGTGCATGCTTAGCCGTTGCTCTCTATGCCGGGAACACTCCATGAGCATGGAAAAGAAACAATATCGCGTAAGAGATAGCGGCGTCAGGAACCGTTTTAGTTCTGGAGGCTGTTCAAAAAGACATTCCAGCAAGGCCGCAGCGAGCGAACGATGAGAAAGAAAGGATTCCAGAGACTAATTGTTGACTGACTAACGAGTAAGTCACTGAACGTGGCGAAGCGTTAAAGGCGACGGGTCTGGAAGCGGCCCGTCGCCTTTCACTTTATTTTTATTGGAGCGGGTTCAACCTGGAGGTGTGGCGTGGCCTGAGTGAGCGTCCGCCGGAAGCGGCGGGGTCCCCTCCCGCCGGCCGAAGCCGGAAAGCCGGTACTGACCGAGGCACCACGGTCGTAAGACCGTGGCACGAGAGAATACCGGAAGGCCATTCCGGTTCGAGCGGCGTGGATGGGGTGCCGCGGGAGGCGCGGGAAGGATAGGGCATGCCACACTGACCTCCTTGCGAACGACCCGTTGGTTGCAGTATCTGAGCAGGCGGAACCGTCAGCCAGGCTGGAGAGTTAATCCGCTTCCGGTTCGGTCCCACCGTGCTTGTGGGTGACTTTATCTTCGTCGAACAGATCGGCCATTTCTTCGGCGATCATGTCGCGGTCGTTCGGGACGGAGACGAGCGGAATCTCCTTACGGCCTTTGGGAGGACAGGCAGGGGCGTCGGGCTCTGGGGGCTGTTTGGGTTTCTTCGAATCGCTCATGGCAGTTAGTATACACCATCAGACTGATAGCTGGCCCCTATTCAAATGTTTCCAGTGAGGACCTCTCCGCGAATTGGTGGAGGCAGGCCTTGCAGGTAACGAAGTAGTGGGCCTCCCGCACGGACAGGACGATCCGGAAATCCAGGTCTACGCCGTGTTTCTCGCATTTCGGGCAGGGGATGGTTTTCATCAGATAGGGAATGTCCGGCTGGGTTCTCTGATAGAACTCCATGTCCGTGTGCACCGGGAAGGTGTAGCGGCATTGTTTGCACATGGCCCGGCATTCGCCGTCGGGCTGGATGGTCCGCTGGTCGACCATGAACGCGCTGGTTTTGCAAATCGCGCAGCGCACACCGCTGAGTCTGGATTCGAGCTGATTTATTGCCGGGCCGGCCATACAGTGACTCCCTGCGGCAGTATAACGGTCCCTTCTTCCAATCCGCAACCGAGGCGAATCCGCCTTCGCCCCAAGTCCGATAGGCTTCGGCGGATACCCGCTTCATATTGAGCCTGGAGTTGATGTCGTGGTTTTCAGTGGAGGCGGGTAAAATCAGTCGCGCCGGAGAAGCGGCTCTCGCTATAATACCCGTCATGCATCACGTCACTGAATCGCTATTAGTCGGCAATCTCGAGGACGCCAAGAAACCGCCGTTGTTTGTTGAGGGCGTGCTGTTTCTCGCCGCAGAGCATGACATCCCGCCGCCGGATGGCGTCCTCTTCACCAGGATTCCGCTGGTTGAATTCGGCCAGGCGACTCCGCAGCAGGTCTATGAGGCGGTCGCCTGGTTGGAGCAGCATGCGCTAAAAAAGAAAATCATGGTCTGCTGCCGGGCGGGCATGGGCCGCTCCGTATCGATGGTAATTGCCTATCTCTGTTGCGTGCAGGGAATGGAATATAGCGAAGCCACACAGTTGCTCAAAGCTCGACGACCGGGAGCGACGCCGCTGCCTATGCTTGAAGACACTATCCGGCAGGTGATCCAAATGAGGCTAAGTGGCTAGAGAAGCGAGAATCGTCTGTTCAGTCGTCTGGGCTATCTTGTCTGTTCAGTCTGCCCAAAGACCGAATAGACCAGACAGACCAAACAAACCAGATAGACCGGGAACAGATGCCTGAGTTGCCCGAAGCGGAAGTCGTCGCGCGGCAGCTGCGGGAACGCATCCTTGGAGCCATCATTAAAGAGAGTTGGCTGGGCCGTGAGGATATTGTCCGGCAGGGACTGTCCTCGCTGCCGTGGTATCGCGGCGCGCGCATTGCCGGCGTCGAGCGACATGGAAAAAGCGTGGCGCTGGCCTGCGAGCGCCACGGCGACACGCGCTATCTCGTCGCCGAGCTGGGCATGACCGGATTGTTACTGTTCGGCCCCTTGCATGAACGCTATCAGAAACACACGCATCTCATCCTCACGCTGGACGGCGGGCAGATTTCCGATCTCCGCTACTGGAATCCGCGCCGCTTTGGGCGCCTCTACTTGCTGGACAAGCCCGGTCTCGAGCAGTTCGTGTCTCGTCGCTTCGGCTGCGATCCGATAACCGTGTCGCGGGATGAATTCTGCGCGCTCGTCCGCACTCGGCGCGGGCGCCTCAAGCCCCTCCTCATGCACCAGCAGGTCATCGCTGGCATCGGCAACATCTACGCGAACGAGATCCTGTTCCGCGCCAGGCTTCACCCGGCACGCCTGGCCGGACGGGTGAACGAGCCGGCTCTGCGGCGGCTCTACCGCGTCATGCGGCAGGTGCTGGCGCAGGCCATCAAGGACGGCGGTTCCAGCGTGCGGGATTTCTTCGCGCCGGACGGAAGCGAGGGGCGCTACAGGCGGCGGCACCTGGTCTACGGTAAAGCAGGAAGGCGCTGCCCCTCCGGCTGTGGCGGTGTCATCAAGCGGTTGCTGGGCTCGGACCAGCGCAGCTCGTTTTACTGTCCTTTGTGCCAGAGAAAGTAGGGGCGAGCCATTGGACAAACGCGACACTGCAGAAGCTAGATCATGGACATTCAGTAAGATGAACATCAAGATTATCCGGACGGTGATCGCCTAAGCGAGTTGAGAAAATTAGCATGGCGATTCAACACAAGGAACTAGCGGCTGGGGGATGGCAACGACTCTCGCTTGCTGAACAACTGGCCAATGTCGGCAGCGAAGTCGGACGCATGCGGCGGTGGCACGGACACAATCCGGAGGTCTGCGAACGTGCCTTCCTCCGGGCGCTGGAATTGCTCGATCTGACACTCAGCGACAAGCGATGGAGCGGCCGTCGCAAGGAACTTTCCCGTATCCGGGCGTTTTTGTGCGATGCCATGTCGGGCGGCAAGGAATTCGGAAGCACTCTTGAGGAACTGGACCGGTATTTCCTTGCCTTTGCGGTTGCCGCCCGCGCCGGTCGGTAGTGCGCTTCTCTTATCATTCGTTCTGCCAGAAGAAATAGGCTGTTTTTACCTATTGACTGGTTCCTGCCAAATCGCCTAGACTCTAAGTTCTTCTCTTGTAATTTCAGTCACTTAGGAAGTTTGACGGGAAGGGAACCGATAGGCCTATTGTTAAGGGTCGGTAGTCCGTTTGGCGGATTGTGTCGGCTAGGGAATTCCGCTAGACTCCGCTGCTCTTTTCGCAGGACGACCGCAGTTTTTCAAAGACAAGGAGAGTGCGGCATGGCGAAGGTACTCGAAGGCCCCGGGATGGGGTTGATGAAGAAGTGGGGAGTCACGGTGCCGAATTATCTCGTGGTCACCTCGCTCGACGAGTTCAACAAGCTGGCCGAGGTCAACGACTGGCTCAGGAAATCCAAGCTGGTCGCCAAAGCGCACGAGGCGATGGGCTCTCGCTTCAAGCTGGGGCTCGTCAAGGTTGATTTGGATCTCAAGGGCGCGCAAGCCGCGATCAAGGAGATGCTGGGCCGCCAGGTCGGCAGCATCACCGTCGCGCAGGTGATCGTGTCCGAGATGGTCCCGCACAAGGACGAGTACTACGCGGCGGTGAAGTCCACCCGCGAGGGCGCCGAGGTCCTGCTGGCGAATTGCGGCGGCATCGAGGTCGAATCCAATTGGGACCGCGTGAAGAAACTGACCCTCGAGATCGGCGAGAAGCCGTCCGAGGCCGCGCTCGAGAAGCTTGCCAAGGACGCCGGCTTTTCAGGCGAGACCGCCAGGAAGATGGCCGAGTTTGCCGGCAAGCTCTTCGCCTGTTTCGACAGCGAAGACGCCCAATATCTCGAAGTGAACCCGGTGGTGGCCCGCCAGGGTGACGGGGCGCTGGTCGCGTTGGACGCCGTGACGCTGCTGGACGGCGACGCCAAGTTCCGGCATCCGGATTGGAATTTTGCCTTCGCCGCCGAGTTCGGGCGCGCCTATACCAAGGACGAGCTCGACGTCATGGCGGTGGATGCCAAGATCAAGGGCTCGGTCAAATTCATCCAGATTCCAGGAGGCAACATCGCGATGCTGCCGGCGGGCGGCGGCGCCAGCGTCTATTATTCCGACGCCGTCGTGGCGCGGGGCGGGAAGCTGGCCAATTACGCCGAATACTCCGGCGACCCGCCGGACTGGGCCGTGGAAGTCCTTACCGAGAAGGTGGCTTCGCTGCCCGGCATCAAGCACATCATCGTCGGCGGCGCGATCGCCAATTTCACCGACGTCAAGAAAACCTTCGGCGGCATCATTGCCGGATTCCGCAAGGCCAAGGCAGACGGCAAGCTCAAGGGCGTGAAGGTCTGGGTCCGCCGGGGCGGCCCCAACGAGAAGGAAGGCCTGGAGCTCATGCGGAAGCTGAAGGACGAAGGCTTCGACATCCACGTCTATGACCGGAAGACACCGTTGACGGACATCGTCGACATGGCGCTGCAGGGAAAGGGCTAATAGCGAGCAGCTCGCAGCTCTGCAGTCCTGAATCTTTGCTATTCGCTGCCTGCTGCTAGCTACTTGCTGGAGGAATTCATGAGCATTCTCGTGAACAAAGACACCCACGTGGTGATCCAGGGTGGGGTGGCCGGTCAGAACGCGGCGCGCCGGATGGCCGAGTTCTGCTACCTCAACAAGAAGTCGCTCTATGTGGATGCCTTCGTTTATCCGCCCGACGCCGGCAAGACCAATGAAATTCCCTACGGCAGCGGCCTGATCACGATCCCGGTCTACAAGACCGTGGCCGAAGCCACGAAGAGCCATCCGCAGATCAACACCAGCCTCGTCTACATCGGCGCGGACCGGGCCTGCGCAGGCGGCATGGAGGCCCTGAACGACCCCAACATCAAGGTCGTATCCATGATTACGGAAGGCGTGCCCGAAAAGGACGCCAAGCTGCTCGGCGCCCATGCGCGCAAGCTGGGCAAGGTGTTCAATGGGCCCTCGTCCATCGGCATCATCTCGTCCGGTTCCTGCCGGCTGGGCGTGATCGGCGGCGCCTACGACAACCTCGTTTCCTGCAAGCTCTACCGCGAAGGGTCGTTCGGGGTCATCACGAAGTCAGGCGGCCTCTCCAACGAGATCATCTGGATCTGTTCCCAGTTCGCGGACGGCATCACGACCGCCATCGGCATCGGCGGCGACGCCTACCCGGGCACGGACTATGTCAGCTATCTCGAAATGTTCGAGCAGGATCCCCAGACCAAGGCGGTGGTCATCGTTGGCGAGATGGGCGGCGACCTCGAAGAGCGGGCGGCCGAGTGGTATGGCGCAAAGAAGCGGCGGGTCAAGCTGCTGGCGGTGGTGTCGGGGTTCTGCCAGGAGAGCCTGCCCAAGGGCATGAAGTTCGGCCACGCCGGCGCGAAGGAAGGCCTGAAGGGCGAGGGCTCGGCCCGGTCCAAGTCGGACACGCTCAAGAAAGCCGGCGCGATCGTGCCGGCGACGTTCGGGGCGCTGGGACCGGCCATCAAGGAGACCTACGAGGAGCTGATCAAGAGCGGCCAGGTGAAGCCGCTGGCCGAGGTGGCGGCCTCGGATGTCCCGAAGCTGCCGAAGACGGTCGAGCAGGCGATGAAGGAAAACGAAGTCACCGTCGTGCCGCTGATCCGCACCACCATCAGCGACGACCGCGGCGACGAACCCTGCTACGACGGCTACCCCGCCTCCGAATTGATCAATAAAGGCTACGAAATTCCCCACATCATCGGGCTGCTCTGGGACAAGCGGCTCATCAGCAAGCAGGAAGCGGAAATCGTCAAGCGCATCCTGATGCTGTCGGCCGACCACGGCCCCTGCGTCAGCGGCGCCTACGCGACGATCCTGGCGGCCTGCGCCGGCATCGGCCTCTCCCAGGCGGTGGCGGCGGGCATGATCATGATCGGACCGCGCTTCGGCGGCGCGGTCACGGACGCGGGCCGCTGGTTCAAGTACGCGGTGGACCACAAGATGAGCGTGGACGAGTTCCTGGCCTACATGAAGAAAAACGTCGGGCCGGTGCCCGGCATCGGCCATCGCGTGAAGAGCCTGCGCAATCCTGACAAGCGCGTCAAGGAACTGGTCGGCTACGTCAAAAGCCTGAACATCAAGACGCCCTGCCTCGACTTCGCCTTGCAGGTGGAGCAGGTGACGGCGGCGAAGAAGGACAACCTGATCCTGAACGTGGACGGCACGATGGCCGCCGTGCTGGTGGACATCGGCTTCCCGGTGGACAGTTTGAACGGGTTCTTCATCCTCGCCCGGACGATCGGACTGATCGGCCACTGGGTGGACCAGAAGCGGCAGGACAGCCGATTGATTCGCCTGTTCGATTACCTAGTGAATTACGCGGCGCCCAAACGGCGCGAAGTTCCACCGTTGAAGTAGCTGGTAGCAGGTGGACAACAGCGAATAGCTCTTAGCTGCTCGCTACTGGCTGTTCGCTATTAGCTGAGAGGAATTCCATGTCAGTCGAAATGGTCAAAGCACTGTACGCCAAGATGCCCGAGATCACCGAGAAGGCGCGCAAGAAATTCGGCCGCGCCCTGACGCTCACGGAAAAGATCCTCGTGTCGCACACGGACGACTTCGACACGCAGGTCTGGGAGCGCGGCAAGGCGATGCTGGCGCTGCGGCCTGACCGGGTCGCGATGCAGGATGCGACGGCCCAGATGGCGATGCTCCAGTTCATGCAGGCCAACAAGCCGAAGGTGGCGGTGCCGAGCACGATCCACTGCGACCATTTGATCCGCGCCGAAGTCGGCTCGCAGAAGGATTTGCTGCGCGCGATGGACGAGAACAAGGAGGTCTACAACTTCCTCTCGTCCTCGGCCAGAAAGTACGGCATCGGATTCTGGAAACCGGGCGCCGGGATCATCCACCAGGTGGTGCTGGAGAACTATGCGTTCCCCGGCGGGCTGATTATCGGCACCGACTCGCACACACCGAACGGCGGCGGGCTGGGCATGCTGGCGATCGGCGTCGGCGGCGCGGATGCGGGCGAAGTGATGGCCGGATTGCCCTGGGAAGTGCTGCATCCGAAACTGATCGGCGTGAAGCTGACCGGCAAGCTGAGCGGCTGGGCCTCGCCGAAGGACGTCATTCTGTATCTGTGCGGCCTGCTCACGGTCAAGGGCGGCACGAACAAGATCGTCGAATACTTCGGCCCCGGCTCCGAGACGATCAGCGCCACCGGCAAGGGCACGATCACGAACATGGGCGCCGAACTGGGCGCGACGACGTCGGTGTTCCCTTTCGATCAGAAGATGGTGGCCTACCTTAACATCACGGATCGGGCGGACATCGCCAACCTGGCGCAGGCTCATAAGGACCTGCTGGTCGCCGATCCGGACGTGTACAAATCGCCGGAGAAGCATTTCGACCAGGTCGTCGAAATCGATCTCTCCACACTCGAGCCGCACGTGGTCGGCCCGCATACGCCGGATCTGGCGCGGCCCATTTCCAAGATGGCGGCCGAAGCGAAGGAGAAGGGCTATCCGGTCCACCTGAAGGCTGCGCTGATCGGAAGCTGCACCAATTCCTCCTATGAAGACATCAGCCGGTCGGCGCACATCGCCAAGCAGGGCTTGAAGGCCGGCCTCAAAGCCATGACGGCGTTTCTCGTGACGCCGGGTTCGGAGCGGATATACCACACGATGAAGCGCGACGGCTTCATGGAAACCTTCGAGCAGATGGGCGCGACGGTTTTGGCCAACGCCTGCGGGCCCTGCATCGGCCAGTGGAAGCGGGCGGACGCGGTCAAGGGCAAGGCGGATTCGATTATCAGTTCCTACAACCGCAACTTTCCCGGCCGCAACGACGGCATGAGCGAAACGCTGTCATTTCTCGCCAGCCCGGAAGTCGTGACGGCCTACGCCTTCTCCGGAGACCTGACGTTCGACCCCGTGCACGGCACCCTGAAGACGGCGGATGGCAAGTCCCTTAAGTTCGACCCGCCGCAGGGCGAAGAATTACCGGCCAAGGGCTTTGCGAAGGGCGAGGAAGGGTATATCGCGCCGGCGGAAGACGGCGGCAGCCTCACCGTGGACATCCCGCCTACCAGCGAGCGGCTCCAATTACTGCAGCCATTCCCGCGATGGGACGGCAGGGATATGGAGAAGCTGCCGCTCCTGATCAAGACCAGGGGCAAGACGACCACCGATCACATCTCGCCGGCCGGGCCCTGGCTCAAGTTTCGCGGCCACCTGGACAAGATCAGCGACAACATGTTCCTCGGCGCGACCAACGCCTTTGCAAGCGAGCCCGGGAAGGGCACCGATGTGCTGACGGGCGAAGCGAACCTGACCATCGCTGCGATCGCGCGGCGGTTCAAGGCCAAGGGGATCGGCTCGATCGTCGTGGGCGACGAGAACTACGGCGAGGGCAGCAGCCGCGAACACGCGGCCATGTCGCCCCGCTTTCTCAACGTGAAGGTTGTCATCACGAAGAGCTTTGCCCGTATTCATGAGACCAATTTGAAAAAGCAGGGGATCTTGGCGTTGACCTTCGCTGACCCGAAGGATTACGAGAAGATCGAGCAGCAGGACCGCATCAGCGTGACGGGGCTACAGAAGCTGGCGCCTGGCAAACCGGTGCAGGTGACGATACACAAGACGGATGGGCAGACGCTCACCATCCAGGCGAACCACAGCATGACGGAGCAACAGCTTGCGTGGTTCAAGGCTGGTTCGGCGTTAAACGCGCTGAACTGACATTACGCTGAAAGAGGACAAACCATGGCAGGAAAAGTGTCGAAGATTATTTATACCAAAACCGACGAAGCGCCGGCGCTGGCCACCTATTCGTTTCTCCCGATCGTCAGCGCCTTTACCAAGGCGGCGGGGGTGGCCGTGGAACTGCGGGATATCTCCCTCGCGGGGCGCATTCTCGCCGTGTTTCCAGACCATCTGACGGCGCAGCAAAAACAGGCGGACGCGCTGTCCGAATTGGGGGAACTCGCCAAGACCCCGGAAGCCAATATCATCAAGCTGCCCAACATCAGCGCGTCAATCCCCCAAATCAATGCCACCATCAAGGAATTGCAGAGCCAGGGGTACAAGCTTCCCGAGTATCCCGAGAACCCGAAAGACGACAAGGAGAAGGACATCAAGGCGCGGTACGACAAGGTGAAGGGGAGCGCCGTCAATCCGGTGCTGCGTGAAGGGAACTCCGATCGCCGGGCGCCGCTCTCGGTGAAGCAGCACGCCAGGAAACACCCGCATAAGATGGGGGCGTGGAGCCCGGACTCCAAGACCCACGTCGCCCATATGACGCAGGGCGATTTCCGGTCCAACGAGAAGTCGACGACGACGGCCGCGGCGACCGAGGCGCGCATCGAGTTCGTCGGCCAGGACGGCAAGCCCACGGTGCTCAAGCCCAAGATTGCGCTGCAGGCCGGCGAAGTCATCGACGCCACCTTCATGAGCGTCCGCGCCCTGCGCCAATTCCTCGAAGAGCAGATCGAGGACGCCAAGAAGCGCGGGGTGCTGTTCTCGCTGCATATGAAGGCCACCATGATGAAGGTGTCGGATCCCAAGATCTTCGGTCATGCGGTGCGGGTGTTTTACAAGGACGTCTTCGACAAGCACGGGGCGGTGCTGCAAAAGCTGGGCGTCGATGTCGACAACGGCCTGGGTGACCTTTACGCGAAAATCAAAACCCTGCCGGATGATCAGCGGAAGGCCATTGAAGCCGATATTCAGGAGGTCTACAAGAAGCGGCCGCCGATGGCGATGGTGAACTCCGACAAGGGCATCACCAATCTGCACGTGCCCAGCGACATCATTATCGACGCCTCCATGCCGCCGGTCATCCGCGACTCCGGGAAAATGTGGGGCCCTGACGGCAAGCCGCACGACGCCAAATGTGTGATTCCCGACGCCAGCTATGCCCCGGTCTATCATGAGGTCATCGAATTCTGCAAAAAGCACGGCGCCTTCGATCCGCGCACGATGGGGAGCGTGCCCAACGTCGGGCTCATGGCTCAGGCGGCGGAGGAATACGGATCGCACGACAAGACCTTCAAGGTTCCGGGCAACGGCACGATGCGCGTGGTGGATGCATCAGGCAAGGCGTTGCTGGAGCACAAGGTGGAAGAAGGGGACATCTGGCGCATGTGCCAGGTCAAGGATGCGCCGATCCAGGACTGGGTCAAGCTGGCGGTCAATCGGGCGAAGGCCACCGGAGTCCCCGCGGTCTTCTGGTTGGACAAAACCCGGGCACATGATGCGGAGTTGATCAAGAAGATCAACCAGTATCTCCCGAAACACGATACGAAGGGCCTCGACATCAAGATCATGTCTCCGGCGGAGGCCACCCGGTTCTCGCTGGAGCGGATGAAAGAGGGGAAGGACACGATTTCAGTGACGGGGAACGTCCTGCGGGATTACCTCACGGACATGTTCCCGATTTTAGAAATCGGGACCAGCGCGAAAATGCTTTCGATCGTCCCCCTGCTGAACGGCGGCGGCCTCTTTGAAACCGGGGCCGGAGGCTCGGCGCCCAAGCACGTGCAGCAGTTTCAGGAGGAAGGGTATCTCCGCTGGGATTCGCTGGGCGAATTCCTCGCGCTGGCCGCCTCCCTGGAGCACCTGGCAAAAGCCTCCAGCAATCAGGCCGCAAAAATTCTAGCGGATACGCTGGATCAGGCCAATGCCAAGTTCCTGGAGAGCAACAAATCGCCGGCCCGCAAGGTGGGCGAAATCGACAACCGGGGCAGCCATTTTTATCTCGCGCTGTACTGGGCGCAGGCCCTGGCCGAGCAGACGCAGGATACGAAGCTCCAGGCCCGGTTTGCCCCCATCGCCAAGCAGCTGGCGGACAATGAAGCCAAGATTGCCGGCGAGCTGATTGCCGCCCAGGGCAAGCCGGTTGATATGGGCGGGTATTATCATCCTGACGACCAGAAGGCGTCCAAGGCGATGCGTCCCAGCCGGACCTTGAATGCAATCGTGGACGCGATCGCGTAAGAGAACGGCGTTTCTCCGTGGTGGAAAAGTAAGGAGTGAGGGGGGTATGATGCCTTCTCACTCCTTGCGCGTTCCTGAGGGTTGCCGGCATGGCCGAGATCATTAAAGAAAACGTCATCGATCAAGAGGAAGTCCTCCATCCGAAGATGGTGACGGTGGAGATCGCCGGCAAGAGGTACGAGGTGCCGGAGGGGGTCACCGTCATCAAGGCCTTGTGGTACGCGGGACAGGAAGTCGTCCGCGGCATCGGCTGCCTGGGCGGCTTCTGCGGCGCCTGCGCGACCTACTACCGGACGAAGGACGATCCGAAGGTGAGGACCTGCCTGGCCTGCCAGACGGCGGTGCAGGACGGGATGTCCTTCACGATGGTGCCGCCCTTTCCGGCTCGCAAGGCCATCTACAACATGGACGAGCTGAAGGATCCAAAGCAGGATCTCTTTGCGCTCTATCCGGAAGCGCCGCTCTGCCGCAATTGCAACGCCTGCACGGAAGCCTGCCCGCAAAAGATCGACGTGCGCGAGGGCGTGTGGAAGGCCGTCTTCGGCGACTTCAAGAGCGTGTCGGAGATGTTCATGGACTGCGTCATGTGCGGCCTGTGCGTGCCGGTCTGCATCGCGGACATCGCGCCCAATCTGGTGGCACTCTACGCCAGCCGGGTTCAGGGCGCGCACTTCACGGAGAAGCCGGAGCGGCTCGATCACCGCATCAAGGAAATCGCCGATGGCAAGTATAAGGACGAGTGGGCCCGCGTCATGAAGATGAACGAACAGGAACTGGCGAAGGCCTGCGCCGAGCTGAAGTAATTCTGGTCATTGGTCATTCGTCAATGGTCAATCGGTAGCACGGATTGGACACAGATCGACTTCCGGCCAGTGACCAATGACCATTGACCGCTGACATTCTTTCAAGCCATGGACATCCATAAACTCCAGGAGATCGTCCACCAGACTCGCGACGCGCGCCGCAAGCAGACCCTTCCCAAGTACGCGCCGGCCGAGCGCGACACGCTGATCAAAAAATATCATCCAGATTTCCGCGAGAGCGCCTACCGCCCGATCACGTTCGGTCCGAACGCCGGCGAAAAGACTGTCCGCGAGCTGGCGGCGCTGCTCGAAGGCGACAGCCCCGTGCCGGCCGGCCAGGATCTCACGCCCGCCCACACCTGCGATGTGCTGGTGGTCGGCGGCGGGGGAGCCGGAAGCGCCGCAGCGCTTCATGCCCACGCGCAAGGTGCCAAGGTGATCATGGCGACGAAGCTCCGACTGGGAGACTCCAATACCGTCATGGCGCAGGGCGGCATGCAGATTGCGGTGACGAACGAAGACTCGCCGGTCACGCACTTCCTCGACACGCTCAAGGGCGGCCACATGAAGAACGACCACGACCTGCTCAAGGTCATGGTCGAGGAAGGGCCGTCGATCGCCAAGTGGCTGCTCAGTCTGGGCGTGCTATTCGACCGGGATGCGGACGGCAACCTGCACGTGAAGAAGGGCGGCGGCAGCTCCAAGCCGCGGCTGCTCACGGCATCGGACTACACCGGCCTCGAAATCATGCGGGTGCTCAAGGACGAAGTGCTGAACAAGAAGATCCAATTGCTGGAGTTTTCCGCCGCAGTCGAACTCCTGGGCGACGGCAAGACGTGTTGTGGCGCGGTGCTGCGCGATCTCGACAACAAGCGGTTCATCGTCGTGGCGGCCAAGACGGTGATTCTGGCCACGGGCGGAATTGGCCGGCTCCACATCCAGGGCTTCCCGACGAGCAACCATTTTGGCGCGACGGGTGACGGCCTCGCGATGGCTTATCGCATGGGCGCCAAGCTCATGCACATCGACACGTTCCAATACCATCCGTCTGGGGCTGTCTATCCCGAGCAATTGATCGGCGCGTTGGTCACGGAAGGCATCCGATCCGAGGGCGGCCATCTCGTCAATGCCAAGGGCGAGCGGTTCGTCAACGAATTGGACACGCGCGACGTCGTATCGTCCTCGATCATCCGCGAGTGCGAAGAGGGCCGCGGCATCCGGACCATGTCGGGCCGGATCGGCGTGTGGCTCGATACGCCGCTGCTGGAAGCGGAGCAGGGCGAAGGAACGGTGAACAAACATTTCCCGGCGATGGTGCGCCAGTACGAGCGGTTCGGGATCGATATCGCCAAGGACCCGGTATTGATCTATCCGACGCTGCACTACCAGAACGGCGGCGTGAAGATCGACGTCAACGGCGAGTCCGACGTGAAAAATCTCTTCGTCGCCGGCGAGGCCTCCGGCGGCCTCCATGGCCGCAACCGTCTGATGGGCAACTCGCTGCTCGATTTGATGGTGTACGGCAAGCGCTCCGGGCTGGCCGCGGCGGCGCGGGCCAAGGCCGGCTCGCAAGGCAAACTGACATTGGACCACGTGAAGAAATTCAAGGACGAAGCCAAAAAGCACCACGCCTCGCAGGATGTCGTCTCACCGATGCTGTTTCCCGCATATGCGAAGAAGGAATAACGGTGGTTGTGCCGGTTGAGCCCGTTCGGCGCGTTGATCCCGTTACTGGCAAAACTGGCAAAACCGGCCAAACGTCCTAACAGGCGAAACTGACAAAACGAGTTTGTTTTTCCCCAAGGGAGCCTCATGAACGTTCATGAATTTCAGGCCAAGTCGTTATTTGCGCAGTTCGGCGTGCCGGTGCCGAAGGGAAAAGAGGTCAAGACGCCACTGCAGGCCGAAAAATGGGCCAAGGAGCTGAACAGCCCCGTCTATGTCGTGAAAGCGCAGATCCATGCGGGCGGGCGCGGCAAGGCGGGCGGCGTCAAGATCACCAAGAACCAGGCCGAGGTGCCCGGATTGGCCAAGGAGTTGGTCGGCAAGACGCTCGTCACGCACCAGACGGGGCCGAAGGGCCGCAAGGTTCGGCGCCTGCTGATCGAAGAAGGCGCGGGCATTGCCAAGGAATTGTACCTGAGCCTGCTCGTGGACCGGGATACGGGATGGCCGATTGTGATTGCCAGCACCGAGGGCGGCATGGAGATCGAAGAGGTGGCCGCGCATACTCCGGAGAAGATCATCAGGGAGCTGATCGACCCGGCGGTCGGGTTCCAGGGCTACAACGGCCGCAACGTCGCCTTCGCGCTGGGTCTGAACACGATCGAGC
>DASWIN010000025.1:0-1801 GCA_036397655.1 Nitrospiraceae bacterium
ACGTCGTTGGCCGAGCGCACGAAGGACTGCGCGACGTAATTCACTCCGTGCTCGAGCGCGAACTTCAGGTGTTCCTTGTCGCGCGGGGTCAGCGAGGAGATCTTCAGCTTCACGCCCGGAAGGTTGACGCCCTTGCGCTCGCCCAGCAGGCCGCCGTTGATGACGCGGCAGGTGATTTCCTCGCCCTTAGTTTCCAGCACCCGCAGCTCGATCAGCCCGTCGGACAGCAGGATGCGGTCGTTGGGCCGCACGTCGTGCGCCAGCCGCGGGTAGTTGATGCTGATGCGCTCGCGGTTCCCCACCACGTCGGTTCCGGTGAGCGCCAGTTTCTGTCCGCCGCGCAGCTCGATGGGTTTCCCGTTTTCCAGCTTTCCGGTGCGGATCTTAGGGCCGGGCAGGTCGGCGAACATGCACACCGAGCGCTGTTGCAGCGTGGTGAGCCGGCGCAGATCGCGGATGACGCGCGCGTGCAGGCTGTGCTCGCCGTGGGAGAAATTCAGCCGCACCACGTCCATCCCGGCTTCCAGCAGCGCCAGCAGCATCAAAGGGTCGTGCGAGGCCGGACCGATGGTGGCGACGATTTTGGCTTTGCGCAGCATGGGTGCCTCCTCGAGCTAATCCTCTGCAGCGAACCTTTTCGCCCGCCGGTTCCGGCCGGGCTCCACACCCGCCGCGGGCACCGCCGCGACCGGTGCCGGCATCCAATAGGCCAGGAGGGGTGAGAAGAGTATTCGGCGTCTCACAGCGTCAAAAGGCTCCTCCGGAGAGCAGAAGGGCGTTCATCTTAGCACAGGTGCCTGCCGGGGACGGGCCGCTGCCGCGCGTTCAGCATTGACCCGGTTGCAAACAGCGTGGCACACTGGCGGGCAGGGAGAAACCAAGGACGCAATGAAGAAGATTTCTAGGACGATTTGGCTGCTGTGGATCTTGCTGCTGCTTGCGGGCGGCAGTGTCCTGCTGGCTGCGGCCCAACAGATTCCGCCCAAGGAAGAAAAGCAGGGGCCCATCCAGCCCAAGCCCACGCAGGAAGAAGAGGCGCCTTACGCGCTCAAGGTGGACGTTCCGCTCGTCAACGTGGACCTGACCGTTGTCGATCGCAACGGCAACTTTGTCACCGGCCTGCAGAAGGAACATTTCCGCATTTACGAGGAAGGAGTGGAGCAGGAAATTGTCGCTTTCGCCCCTACGGAAGCCCCCATCACCGCCGTCCTGGTTGTCGAAACTACTCCGGCGATCGGCTATCTGGTTTGGGACAACCTGGAAGCCGCCTACTATTTTCTGCGGCAGTTGCGCAAGGGCGACTGGCTTGCGCTGGTCTCTTTCGACTTCAAGCCCCGCGTTGAAGTGGACTTTACCCAGGACTCGCAGGAAATCTACCAGGCGTTGCGCCGCCTGACTTTTCCAGCGGGCTTTCGCGAGTCCAACACCTTCGACGCCATCGCCGACACGCTCGAGCGGATGAAGGAGATTGAGGGCAAGAAATCCATGATCGTCATCGGCACCGGGGTGAACTCCTTCAGCCGGCACACCTGGGACGACATCGAGAAACTCGTCCGGGAGCACCGCACCGTCATCTATGGCATCGGGATGAGCTTCGCGCTGCAGATGTACTACGAGCGACTGGAGTCCTACGGCGTCAACTCCACTACTGCCCGCATGGACCTCCAAGTCGCCGATGTGCAGTTGCGGAGCCTGGCCGAGCAGACCGGCGGGCGCGCCTACTTCCCGCGCTTCACTGGTGAAATGCCCAACATTTACCAGGAAATCGGCGCCATGATGCGCAACCAGTACAGCGTCGCTT
>DASWIN010000026.1:0-2806 GCA_036397655.1 Nitrospiraceae bacterium
AAGCCACGCCAACACGGCTCCGCACGCCCGTCTCGCCAGGCGTCTCAGCGGTTTCGTCACGAACCCTCATGCATGATGCGGGCTAGGACAGGTCGCCCTGCCGATCGAGGCTCCGGTATTGAATGGCTTCCGCGACATGCGAGGATTCTATCGCGGCAGAGTCTGCCAGATCAGCGATGGTGCGCGCAACCCGAAGAATGCGCCCATAGGCCCGGGCGGACAACCCCAGACGCGTCATTGCCTGCTCCAGCAGCTCCTTGGCGGGGGCGCCGACGGCACAATACTTCTTGAGGTGACGTGGTTTCAACTGGGCGTTGCAGTAGATCCGCTCGTGTCGGTAGCGGGCCGTTTGACGCGCTCGCGCGGCGATTACCCGGGCACGGATGGATGCGGACGATTCCTGGCGGCTCTCCCTGCCCAGCTCACGCACGGGCACCGGAGGCACATCGAGATGGATATCCAACCGGTCCAGCAGAGGCCCGGACAGGCGTGCACGGTAGCGGCGGACCTGATGGGGCGTGCACCGGCACTCCCGCGTACGGTCTCCATAATATCCGCAGGGACAGGGATTCGTGGCCGCCACGAGCATGAACCGGGCCGGATAGCGGATGGACGCGCTGGCGCGGGTGACCGTAACCACACCGTCTTCCAGTGGCTGGCGCAGGCCCTCCAGCACATGACGCTTGAACTCCAGGATCTCATCCAGGAACAGCACCCCATGGTGTGCCAGGGAAACCTCGCCGGGCCGTGGGATGACCCCGCCACCTACCAGGCCTGCGTCGGAGATGCCGTGGTGCGGGGCGCGAAAGGGACGAGTCGTGAGTACGGGTACGCCGTTGGCCAACAACCCGGCCACGCTGTGCACGCGGGTGGCATCGATGGCCTCCTCCGGCTCCATCGGAGGCAGCACGCCGGGAAGACGCCGCGCCAGCATGGTCTTGCCTCCACCGGGTGGTCCGATCATCAGTACATTGTGTCCTCCGGCTGCCGCCACCTCGAGCGCACGCTTGGCATGCTCCTGCCCCTTGACGTCGCTGAAATCCTCCTCCTCTGCCGGGGGGGCTGCAAACAACTGCTGGCGATCGACGGAAACGGCCCGAACCGAACAGGCGCCGCGGAGGAATTCCACCGCCTCGGTCAATGTCCGCACGGGATAGGCTTCCACATCCTCGACAACCGCGGCTTCGGCAGCATTTTCAGCCGGCAGCAGAAGCGGATGGGCCTTGCGGCAGGCAAGCCCAATCGACAGGGCCCCGGTTATGGGTTTGATGCGCCCGTCCAGCGACAGCTCCCCCACCAGCACGCGGTCCCTGACCGACTCGGCCGGCAGCACATCCTGGGCGAGCAGGATGCCGATTGCCATGGCCAAATCCAGCCCGGATCCTTCCTTTTTCAGATCGGCCGGCGCCAGATTGATCGTGATCTTCTTAATCGGGAACCCAAAACCGGTGTTCTTCAAGGCGGAACGGACACGGTCGCGGCTTTCACGCACCGTCGCATCCGGCAAGCCTACGATCGAAAACTGGGGAAGGCCGCCGCCAATATCAACCTCGACTTCGACCAGATGGGCGTCGAGGCCCACGACTGCCGCGCTCAAGACCCTGGCAAGCAAAGATCGGTCTCCTAATCAGTGTTCGAGATGAATGGGCGGGATTATAGGGAGTGCGCTGGTGAAATATCAAGAGGTCCGGCACGCAGGGCGGCCTCGTCACGATATAAAAAGGCCTCCGATCGTTGAGGGATCGGAGGCCTTCATTATGGCGTGAAAATCGACTTATCGAGCGTCAAGTATCATCCGGAAGGACGACGGTCACTTATCTCCTTTTGGATTCGCGTGCCTCTCTCCGTTCCTGTCTTATGGCTTTGCGTTGCTCCTTTATGAGCTCGCGTTGCTGCTTGAAGCCTTGGCGCTGCTCCGCGCGGAACTGCCTATTCAGTTTTCTTTGCTGCTGAATGTATGTTCGTTGTTCGCCCGTTAACCGACCGAATTTCCGTGTGAATTCCCGTTCCTGTCCAAGGCCTGCTGTCTTGAGCACGATGTCATCCTGAACGGCTGCCTGCTGGGCAAGCTTCACATGTTCTTCAGCCTCGGATATTTTCTCATTGATCTGCTTGCGTGCCTCGTCAAGTTCCGCCTGGCTCGCTCCTGCTGCCTGGAGCCTGGCAAGATATCGATCACCGGTCCGCGATACCCGCTGTACTAACTTGCCACCGGACCGATCTACTTTCGCCGCCTCCAGTACCTGGGCTCGGACGATCCTGGATTCTTGAATCAGTCCGGCTTTGGCAAGCTTCGCTTCTTCGATGGCTTTGGCTCGGGCCTCGGCGGATTCCTTGATGTCAGCAGCCTTCGTGAGGTCAGCCGCGAGTTTGGCGTTGGCTTTTGCCAGATCGTCGCCATCTTTGCCTGTATCGCTGCCCTTGCCGTCGTTATCCTTCTCGATCCTGTCGAGAGTCTTCTTATATTCCTCTTCCGCCTTCGCAACCCTGTCTTCATACTGTTTCTGCGCTTGCTCTATCCGCTTTTGCTCCTGCTCATCGGCTTTTTGAATGCGCTTTTCGTGCTCAGACTCCGCCTTTGCAATAGCGCGATCTTCCTGCTTGTCGATCCTTTCGAGGAAATCAGCGAAATTATCAAACAATCGAGCAAGAATTTTCTTAAACCAATCCCCGATATCACTATGCGGGGGTGGCGGAGGCGGCGGCGCCGGTGGAGGCGCTGGCGGCGGTGCCGGTGGGGGCGGCGTTGGCCCCGGTGGCGGCGGCGGGGGCGGTGCCGGCGGGGGCGGCGTTGGCCCCGGTGGCG
>DASWIN010000027.1:0-7494 GCA_036397655.1 Nitrospiraceae bacterium
CTTGGGGTCCAGCTCGGGATCGGTGATATCCAGCGCGAAGTAGGCGCTGCGGAACGTTCGGGTTTCGTTCGTTCCGTCCGCCGGATCCGAAAAGTCCGCCGTAACACTCAGGGCCGTTCCGCCGCTGTTGCAGTTCGTGCAGCTCCCGCCCAGCCGGAAGGAGCCGATGAGGATCGTGCCCCAGCCGTTCGGATGGCTGGACCCGCTGCCCTGGCCGGTCACGCAGTTGGGCGAGGTCGGCGCGCCGGCACTGCCGTCGCAGAAGATCCGGGCATCCGTGATTTTCGGTTTTTGATCCACGTAGTAGACGTGCTGGTAATCCCCCTGCGTCAAAAACTTGAGTTGCGGGAGCAATTCCTGCGGGATGAAGCCCCACAGCTCCTCGCCGATCGCCGGCGTATTGGTCACGAAGGGCGCCGTCAGTTTCTGGGTGGTGAACCAGCCGTGCTCGATCTTCGTCGTGGTCGAGGGATCGTCCCCCGCGTTGTAGAATCCCACGTTGAAGGCATGCAGCATGCCGTCGTTGCCGCCCACGTAGGCCACCTGCCGGCGGCTGCGGTACTGCTGGAAGAACGCCGAATAGCTGGTGTCCCCGTAGACGATATCGGTCCGCTCGCGCGGCGCCGCGACCACCGTCGGAGTCGAATGAATCGTGTCCCCGTACTTCCAGGTCTTGGTGGAGCCGTCGACGGTCAGCTCGCGGTTGCGATAGCCCGAGACGATATTGCCCCGTATCCAGGAGATGATGTTGCCCCCCTCGGTCGAGGTGGCCGCCCGGGTGTAGGGCCTGATTTTGGCCTCGTTGGCGGCCGCGAAACTCATCTGCTCGGAAGAGTCCACGAGCCCGTCGGCATCCAAATCAAGCCACGTGAGGATGTTCCTCGGCGTCGTCGTGTCGTCTCGCAGCGCCAATTTCTTGCCCGCCTCCCAGATCGGCTTGATGTCCTTGAGCGCGACGGTGGAAGTCGGCGTGGAAGGGGTATCGGCAAGGCCGTCCCCGTCGGGAGACGGTGACGTGTCCGCAAAAAGATCGGCCTTGACCTCGCCGGTCGTGCCGTCGAACCGCGTCCGGACGATGAAGTCTTCCTTATAGACCAGCCGGCCGTCGCCGTTCGTGTCCTCGCGCAGGTTGCCGAAGGTATCGAGGAACAATGCCTGCGTGTAACCGATCCAGTAGACGTTGATCAATCCCTCCGTGACCTTGGGGAAGAAGAAGGACTGGTAGAGCGCGCCTTCGCCCGTGGTCGAGGTGGCCAGGACCGACAGCGACGTACCGGAGGTGCTGCGCTGCAGGATGCTGGAGAGGGTCGCGGTCAGCTTGGCCTGGAGGTCGTCCACGTTCGACGATTCATAGTAGGTATCGGGAATGCCATCGGCTCCGGACGCGCCCGTGGCGTTGTTGACCTTGTCGAATTCGCCGGCATCCGGAAGCCCGTTGCTGTTGACGTCGTCGAACCCGCCCATCTTGGCCGCGCTCATCAGAATTTCCCGCCCGTTGATATTACCGAACGCGTAGAAGGTATAGACGGTCACCGTTTGCGTGCCGGATATATCGTGGCCCGACTCGTTGATCACGGGGATGGTCGCCTGGCGCAGGTCCACCGTGTGACCCCAAAAGGCCACGTCGTCGAGATAATGCTCGCCGCTCGATGCGTAGTCGGTCTTGTGCTCGCCCAGCAACGTGGCGGTCGGGGTCGCTGTGTTGGTATTGCAGGTGGCATCGACCGGCGCGCCGAGCGTCCCGTCGCTGCCGGTGCAGTGCGTGCCGTGATGCGCATGGGCATAATCCCGAAGCGCCGTCGGCACCGTGCCGGAGTCCATGGTCGGCTCGCCGTCCGTGAATACGATGAGAAAGGTCTGGCAGCAGGACACCTGCGAGGAGGGGCTGGCCCAGGCAGGCGTGTGGTTGCTGCCGAAGAAATAGGGATCGCGGCCGCAGGCTGACGAAATATAGCCGGTCGGGCAGGCCTCGCTGCCGGTCAGGGCGCTGATCTCTGCGCCGCCAATACCGCCGACGCCGGAACTTTGGAATGCCACGCCGTCCGAATCGCCGCCCGAAAAAGCGATGGGATGATTATAGGAGGTTGGATGGGACGCGGAATTGATCTGGGCGACATACCGAATTGCGTCATAAAGCGATTCGGCCAGGGGTGTCCAGGTGGTCGGGAACGCCTCATCGATCCCGTCAATCATCGCCGCCGTATTCGTATTGAACGTCTCGATCGTTGATCCGGAGAAATTAATGGCCTGGCGGGCGCCGAGGCCCACCAGCACCCGACCCCCCTGGGCGTCGCTGTTGAACACCATCAGGCCGAAGCGGGCCTGCGTGCCGACCTGCTGGATCACGCCCTGCGGCTCGCCGGCCACCGCGACCCGGACTGTGAAGGCCGGGCCATTGTCGGCTCCAGTTATACCTTCGTTGAATCCATCACCATCGTTGCCGGTCCCATCCTTGTTGCATTGGGTCTGGGTGTTGCCAGGAGGAGTGGCTTCATCATCAACGCAAAACGTTCCCTGCATGCCGGACGTCCCGCCGCGGAGATGGATGTAAATGTTTGCTGCACCCTGTGTCACGGCGTTGGGGATACGTCCGGCGTACCCGTCCGCGCCGGCAGACGGGACGGGTTTAGTCGTTTCTTGTCCCCTGCTCGTGCTGTCAAAAACGGTCAGCGCCTTGATGGTTTTCAATGCGGGGGAACCGGAGGCCGGACAGAGCCCAGCGGCGTCCCTGGCCACGACACAGTCGCCTCCCGTCATGGCAATTTTGATTGCGTCGAACCGGCGGAGGGTTGCCCAGTTGAGAAGGTTCCCGTCCCAGCGTGAACTGGGGCAGGCTTCGCTGACGGTTGCCTTCGCTGAGCCACCCACGACGAACCTCGTGTTGGTGGAATCGTAGTCATAACAGGCCATCGGATTGAAGAAGCCGGAATACCTGGTGGCCCCTCCAAAAACGTCGGTGGTGGACGGTGAGCCATCCGGGAGGACCCCGCAGGCCGGGGAGACTGGTTCGCAACCCCGGTTGGTCATGCTCCCGGAGTTGTCGATCAACAGGAGCACGTTCGGAATCGTGTTGGCCGAAACGAACGGCGGCACCGCCGCGTAGGTGGAATTGTTGACGGTCTGGGCTCGGGTATCGTCCCCGACCAGCGCCAAACTTCCGACGATCACCGCTAAGAACGAGCCGATCACACTGACTATGCGTGTCATGGGTGACTCCCTCCGTTACCGTTCACACGGCCGATCCGGGGCCGATGCGCCGCCGCCTACTTGGGCAGTTCGAGGACCAGAAAATCGATCCGTTCCCCCTTGAGGTGGTAATGGACGCGATCGCCTTTCTTAAATTCCTTCCACTCCAGCGGGCTTCCCTCTTCACTGGCAAACCCAACCTTCGGGTGGAAGGCGTATGCCCGTCCGCTGATCTCGGCCGAGTTGTCGTGTTTGGCTGTCAGTTTCCCCGATTGCATGCCGGTCTTTGGTATTTCGACCGGCTGGGCCGCTTCCTGCGCGATCACGCTGACTGCCGGACCTCCGGACAGGAGGAACGCCAGAAGCGCGACCCCGACAAGAGCCTGTCTTATCCTGTGCGCCACCGATCGCGTGCTGAATTCCATCATGATCGTGCCTCCCAAATATTCATTCCCGCGTCAGATCTTCCGCAGGCAGCCGTCTTCAACCGGCTTGCAGGCGTAAACGGCCACAATTTTCGACCGGGTATTGGTGGCGGCGTGCGTGGCCAGGCAATTGATTTGATACAGAATCTCGAGACCGCCCGAGGCCGCCCCGCTGCCGAGACCTTCGTAGCCCTGAAGCATCAGCAGCGAGCCGCCGGAGCTTTGCTTGTTCTGGAGCCGGTCGATGTCGCCCTGCACGACGAAGTTGTTCAGGGTCGTCAGCGGGTTCGGCACGCCGATGTTGAAGTTCGGATAGGTGGCGGGCAGCATATCGCCGTAGGCCTCGTATCCCGTGGCGCCCGAGATCTCGTTGAACAGTGTCGCCTTGTTGGCGTTCGGAACCGGGCCGGGCGGGCTGGCATTGTCCAGCAGGTCGGCCGGAATCTCGCTGTAGCGGATGCCCGATTCGATCGTGCGTACCGCGGTGTGCAGGCACGATTCAGCCGCCACGGTTGCGGCTTCGCCGGAGCGGACAAAACCGGCCAGCCGGTTTTCCAGCCCCGTGAGCGTGATTGACGCGATGCCGATCACGGTCATGATGATCAGGATCAGCATGCCCGTCAGCAGGGCCACGCCCTGTTGGCCGCCCGGTCCTCCAGCAATGCGATTCGCGTGTGGCATGGTCTTCCTTTCGGACTCGCTTGGTAACGGCGCGCTGTTCATCATCTAGAAGAGTCCCATGTTTTTCAGTTGGACCGTCCTCGTGAACACCCGGCGCTGCTGCTTCCGATAGGTCGTCAGCGCGGTGGCTGTGCCGAGGTCCCCCGCTGCGAAGACGCCGTTGGCGTGGTTGTGGTCGTGCACCACGAGCGGCGACGGCGTGAAGTTCGCCCTCGCGCCCTGGCCGGCGCTTTCCGCCCCCATGGCGGTCCCCACCTGCCGGGCCACGATGGACACCTGGACCAGGCGGATGCTCTTGGGAATGAAGGCGCCGGTATTCCACGAGCTGTTCGATATGAAGTCCGCCGCGTCAAATTGACCGGCCGTGCCGCCGATCTGATCGTCGATGATGCCGTCCTCGGTTCCGACACATCCGTCACAGGCATAGGACAACTGCAAGTCCTCGATCCCATCCACCACCGCCACGCAGGCGGGACCAGCCTGGCCCACCGTGCACGGCGGTGTGCCGCGCACCAGGCACGGCAGCACGCCCCCGCAGAGCGGCTGTTCGGTCGCCGCATTGCTGCTGGCATGCACGATCTTGTACATGAGGCACTTCAGCCAATAGACCTGCATGCCGACGGGCATGCTGGACTCCTTGGGAAGCGCCACCTGCGCGCCCAGCGTCAGCGTATCCGTCGAGATGCTGCTGACCGTGCCCACGTGAAAGCCGGCGATGGAAATTATCGGATTCGCATAGGGCGCCGCCCCGAACCCCTCCGCCGCCGCCACGGCGCCGTTCTGCAACACCACGGCCGTCGTCGGCGCGGCGCCGGTGATCGCCGTTCGCAGCGTGGAGAGGCTGACCGGCACGATCATGCTGACCGAGTCCGGCCCCGTATCGTTGCCGGTGGGAGTCTGGTCGCGGGGGAGGATCCCGTTCATCCCGCAATTGCCGGTGGCTCCGGTGATGTCGATGCCGGGGGACGTCAGCGTCTGCGAATTAAACCCGGCGTCCTTCATATCCAGTGCAATGAGCTCCATCGCGATGCGCCCATTCTGCTGGGCGCCCACCGCCTGCTCGTTGACGGTCTGCATGTGCATGGCGTTATAGAGCACCTCGTAGGTGCCCCCGACGACGATGACGCTGATGGCCAAGGCCATCATAACTTCCATCAGCGTCATGCCGCGCTCGTCCGTCCGCCACGGCGGGCGCCCGCTGCGGGAAGCTTGTCTCTGTGCGACGTGGTTCACGTGTCGGCTCCTCAGATGCTCACGACGGTTGAAAACCTGATCGGCACCACAAGGCCGGCCCACCTGATCTGGACCGTCACCAGCCACTGGTTCAAACTCGTGGGCCCGGTGGTCGTCACGGAGACGGTCCCGTTGGGACTGGGGAGTCTCGTTGCCAGCATCCGGGTGCGCCACTGGGTACAATCCCCGTTTGCCATGACCGGGGTCGCCGGGCAGATGTTGTTTGTTGACGACACGTTGATCCCGTTGTATGACGCCACATTTTTCGGATTGTATTGGATGCGGTCGAGCATCTCCACCGCCAGATTCGTGGCGATGCTCAACTCGTTCGCATCGACGCTGCGCGTGATCGCAAACTCCTGCATGGCGGCCAGCCCCAGCAGGCCGACCGTGAGGATCATGAGGGCGATCAGCACCTCCAGCATCGAGAACCCCTGCTGACCGGCCGGCCCCGGCCGTTGCCATTGTGTGCGTCGTTTCGTCATGCCTCTGTTCCCTCGTTCACGCTGGCCCGCACCGTTACGGACAGATCGATGCGATGCACCACTTGGCTTTCCCGCCCGGCGACACGTTGACCGAATAGGTCCGTCCCTGGGTATTGGTCAGTGTAATGATCTGGTTGCCGGTTCCGGCACGCAACCCCATCGAGTTGTACCGGACCCAGGGCTGGATCGGGGGGGCGTTGATGCCCGGCGCGATCGTAAGCGACGCTATTTCCCCCGTGAGGGGGTTCGACTGAATCGTCGTCTCCGCGCCCGCAATCGACCTCGTCAACGTCACCAGGATCGGATTGGCATAGGAGCCCGACATGGTGACGTCGGAACCGACGATCGCCTGGCCCGTACCGGACAGCTTGACCGTGACGGTGGCGTTTTGGCTCATGGCCAGGATCCTCGCAAGACCGAACGTACTGTGCAGCTCCGTCGTTGCTTCCCGAAGCCGGCTTTGCGGCACCGCGGTGCGGTAACTGCCAATGGCCATGGCGGCGATCGCGCCGACCATGGTCACGACCACCATAATTTCGAGCAAGGAGTAGCCCCGCTCCCCCGCCGCAGGCCATCCATGCCGTTGTCTTGAAACGCCATTCATCAGCTTATGTTTGAGCAAGGACTGTGCCGATATCCCTGTTTTTAAAGGCTACTCTAACCTATTGATTCTGAGCGCCACCCTATCGGGTCGGACAGTGCAGTAGTATACCCCTGGCGCCCGTAAGTGCAAGCCATGACAAATTTTGTCTATATGGGCTCTAAGTCCATTTTCCTCATTGCTTTTCAGGCCATATCCCCACCTCCAGGTGAACCAACGGGACACCTCGAAAGAGTCCTTTTCCAAAATCAGCGTCATACCAAACCTCAAGGTGGGCGCCTGTCTCGGATGCCTGCTCGACTGCGCCACCAACAACCATCGCTCCGTACGCTCGCGAGGCTCCCTCAAGCAAGAGATTGCCCGGCGTGACCAGTGCGCCGTGCAAGTTGATCCCCGTCAGTTGGATGGGCGCGCGCAGCTCAGTCGGTTGCTGCCCTTCGTGGAGCGGGCTGTGCGCAAGCGTGGATTTCCCGGTGCCCGCGGGCATGAATCGGACATCGGCGTTGATCACGAAGATTCCCTCCATGTATTCGGCATCCAGAACCAGCGTCCCCAGATTATCGGATCGCGGAGGAGTCTGATCAAGCGTGTCCACGAAGACGAGGCCGCGGTGATCGCCGACGCCGCCGGACCGAACGGCGTCGGTTGCGGTCACGCCGAACCCCGGTTCAATCAGACCGTGCAGATCGTGACGATACAGCAGGCCACCCTGCCCCCGTGCATAGTAGGTGCCGTGGCGCATGGCTGCGTCTTTTAGGGTTTGATAGTCCCAGCGATCCAGAGGCAGGCCCGGCGCCGGCTCTTGGCGGGCCTGCACGTTCACCGGAACCGGCCCGGACCCGCCCGACGGGAAAGCAAGCAATGCCTCTCCGCCGATCCACAC
>DASWIN010000028.1:0-21448 GCA_036397655.1 Nitrospiraceae bacterium
CGTCTTCGTGGCGATCGGGCACAAGCCCAACACCGGTCTCTTCAAGAGCCAGGTCGAGATGGACACCAAGGGCTATATCCAGACCAGGAACGGCACCGCCACGAATGTACCGGGTGTCTTCGCGGCCGGCGACGTCCAGGATTCGAAATACCGGCAGGCCGTGACCGCCGCCGGCTCCGGTTGCATGGCGGCGATGGATGCGGAACGATATTTGGAAAACCAAGGTTGAGGCTGAGGTTAAGGTTGAGGAGGATGAAGTTCTTTCCCGCCGCTCAACCTCAACCTGAACCTTAACCTGCGAAAGCCATGCGCTGCGCCATCGTCCATTATCACGAGCTCGCGCTGAAGGGGCGCAACCGCCCCTACTTCGAAGGCCGCCTGGTCCGGCACATCCGCCAGGCCTTGAAGGGGCTCGGCGTCGCGCGTGTCGAGCCGCTGCACGGACGCATCCGGGTGGTGCTCAAGGACGAGGCACGGTGGGAACCGATCAAAGAACGGCTCGCCCGCGTATTCGGCATTGCCAACTTCTCACTCAACCAGGCCGTGCGGCTCGATCTGGGCAAGCCCGACCTCGACTCCTTGAAATCCGTCGCCGGCGATGTCATCCGCGACATCCCGTTTTCGACCTTTCGGGTGTCGACCAGGCGGTCGGATAAGCGGTTTCCGCTCACTTCGATGGATGTGGATCGCGCGATCGGCGCGCACATCGGCGCGTTGACCGGCAAGAAGGTCAACCTGTCCGAGCCGGACCTCACCATCCACATCGAGTTGATGGCCGGGCACTCCTACGTGGCGGCGGGCAAGGAGCCGGGACCGGGTGGGATGCCGACGGGCGTCAGCGGCAAGGTGGCCTGCCTGCTGTCGGGAGGCATCGATTCGCCCGTCGCGACCTACCGCATGCTGAAGCGCGGCTGCAAGGCCACCCTCATCCATTTCCACGGACGGCCATTCGTGACGCGGGCATCGGAGGAGAAGGTCCGCGAGATTGCCGAGGTGCTCACGCAATACCAGCTCTACTCCCGCCTGTATCTTGTTCCCTTCGGAGAGATCCAGCGGCAGATCGTGCTGGGCGCGCCGTCGGCGTTTCGCATCGTGCTCTACCGCCGGATGATGATCCGCATCGCCGAGGAATTAGCGAGGCGGGAGAAGTGCTGGGCCCTCGTGACCGGGGACAGTCTCGGCCAGGTGGCCTCGCAAACGCCAGAAAACCTCTCCGTCGTTGAAGAAGCAGCCCAGCTTCCGATATTGCGACCGTTGATCGGCATGGATAAACTCGAAATCACCGAGCAGGCGCAACGGATCGGCACCTTCGAAACGTCCATCGAACCGGATCAGGACTGTTGCAAACTGTTTGTGCCGCCCCATCCGAGCACCAGGACCAGCCTGGACCCCATCCGCAAGGTCGAGCGGAGCCTCGAAATCGATGCGCTGGTCAAACAGGGGCTGGACAAAACGGAATTGGCTGAATTCGCGTACCCATAGCCCGCGTTATTCATGGGGCTTCGTGACGAAACCGCCAAGACGCCAAGCGAGACGGGCGCGCGGAGTCGCGAGGAAGGGAGGCGTCCTTGAAATAGGACGTTGACCGACCGAGCGACGAGCCCGCCCGCCGGCATGCCGAACAGACCGCATGCCGGCTGGTCGTAGCCGCGTATCGGCGGTTGCAGTAGAAGCCTTCATGAATAATGCGGGCTCAAGAATCTCCCCCCGGCTTGATTTAGGGACGGTTTCCCGGCACAATGCCGCCCCAACCAGCCTATGACCTTCACGCTGAAACCATCTGAAACTCAGGGCGGCCCGCCGCCGACGATGACCTGCCCGAAGTGCGGCTTCGAGCAGCCGGAAAGCACGGACTGCGTCAAATGCGGGATCGTGATTGCCCGCTACAAGCCCTCCCAGACCGCCCAGCCCGCCGCACCGGCCTATACGCCTCCTCCGCCTGAGATGAGCAAGTCACAGGCGGCCATCGAAAGGATGAAGGCGATTGCGCCTCCTCCGTCCGGCCCCGGGCTGTTTTCGACCGTGTTCCGAATCGCCAAGTGGGGCGTCGTCCTGGGATGTTTGCTCGCCCTGTTCATGATGTTCCGGCCTGCCCCCCCGCCGACGATCGCGGTGGACCCGGAAAGCTTGCAGAGAGTCGGCGAAAAATTCCGCGCGGCCGAGGAAGCCGTCGCGCAGGGCCAGTCCTTTTCCATGCCGGTGACGGAGGCGGAACTGAATGCGTGGCTGCAGTCGAACCTGGCCTTGTCAGGCGGCGCAGGCCGGCCCGGAGCGGGCGGCCAACCCACGCAGGAGCAGGTTCAATCGTCGATGAAAGACGTCAAGCTCCACCTCGTCGGCGATCAGATCCATGCCTATACGCTCTTTCACCTCTACGGGAAAGACGTCTCGCTTCAATTAAAGGGAAAACTGCTGGTGAAGGACGGCCGCATCCGCCTGGAGGCGACCGAAGGCCTCATCGGCACCCTGCCCCTCCCGAAAGCCACACTCAGCAGCGCCACCACCAGCCTGTTCGATTCGCCGACCAACCGAGAGAAATTCGTACTTCCGCCACAGATCGCCAACGTGCACGTCCAGAGCGGCGAGCTGGTGATCTCCTACAAGGGCACGACGCCTCAGTGATCTAGCGGCCGCCCGCCCGTGCGACCGCCCGGTCGCGCAGAATCTTGAAATGCGCCTCCAGATCGCGGCGGAGCATCGTCGCGAAGAGCCAGTCCGGCACCCACGAGTCTATGTCGACCAGCATCTCCAACTCCGCGCGCGTGTGGACCGCACGGCCGTTCGGCTCCGGGATGAACCGCCAGTGGCGGCGATACCGCTTGAAATTGCCCTCGATGAGGCTGGTGAGAATGTCGCCGCCCGGCAGCTCCCGCGTTTCGCACAACAGGCGCATCTCGCCGGGCCACGGCCACCGCGTGATCAGGAGATCGGTCACGACGCGCCCGTTCAGGCGTTCCAGCTTGGCCATGCGGAATCGTCCGTCGAAGAGATCGGGCCACCGTTCGTAGTCGCTCAGCACCGCACGCACGGCGTCGGGAGGGGCCGCGATGCGCAGCGTGGCCGCGACTTTCTTCCCCCCGGCCGGATCGTCGCGGATGTCGAGCACCGTGTCCGGGGCATCCTCAGCGTAAACCGGCACGCCGAACATGACTGCCGCCATCGCGGCAGCCAGGATGAGCGGCAGGATTCCGATGGTCTTCGTTCGACGGTCACAATTCAACATTGCGGTGCCGGCGATTCTACGCCCGCCTCTCATTCGCCGCAACCAAATGACCTGTGCTAGGATGCGGCGCACAGAGGAGACCACATGCACCCCAATACAATTTATTTCGTCATGGCGTTTGCTGTTGGACTGACTGCTGCCAATGACCTTGCCGGGCCCGAGCCGTCGTACGCGGACTTGAGCCCGGCGCCGTTGTCGGATTCCGCGGCCACCACCGAATTTAATTGCAGCTTCGGCATGGACAAGGGAGACGCCGCACAGAGCTGCCGGGTGCCGATTCCGTCCGGCTGCGTCGTTGCGCATGTTCCCGGCACCGCCAAACCCTGGACGAATATTTCCAAAGGCGGAAACACGCAGTGCCGCTTCGACGGCAAGAAGACGGATTGGAAAACCCGCATCATAGGCGCCTGCGAACGGTGCAAGTCCGCGCATTGCTCGGTGCAGTTCATCGTGAAGTTCGACTGCTCGCAGAGATAGTAGCGGGTCATGTCTATCAAGTCCCAAAGTCCGTCAAGTCATAAGGTCCACACGACCTGAAGACTTTGCGACCTTCCAGACTTGATGGACTTGGGACGTTCGCCATGTCTCTTTCAACAACCATCAAAGCAGAGGCGCAGGCGCTGGGTTTCGATGCCGTCGGCATTGCCCGCGTCGAGGACGACGATTCCAGGTTCGAAGTTCGAGGTTCGAGGTTAACTTCGAGCTCCGAATCCCAAACTTCGAACGTCGAACCTCGAACTTCTTTAACCGTGCTCCTGCACGCGCGCCTTCGGGAATGGCTCAGCTGCGGCTATCACGGCGCGATGGGCTGGATGGCCCGTGAACCGGCACGGCGCGCCGATCCGCAGGCTGTCCTGGCCGGATGCCGTTCGGTCATCTCCGTGGGCATGAACTATTACACCGATCGTCGGGCGGACGAACGGCCGGGCTACGGGCGCATCGCACGCTACGCCTGGGGCCGTGATTACCACGGCCTGCTTCAGGCCCGTCTGGAGCAATTGGAACAACGGGTAAAAGCTTTGGCGCCTGGCGCAGAGACCCGTTCTTACGTGGACACGGGCCCGGTGATGGAAAAGGCCTGGGCGGAGCGTGCCGGCCTCGGCTGGATCGGCAAGCACTCCAACCTTGTCTCCACCCGCTATGGTTCCTGGCTGGTATTGGGGGAAGTGCTCACGACGCTGGAATTGGAGCCTGATGAGCCCGCGGCCGATCTCTGCGGCTCCTGCACCCTCTGCATCAAGGCCTGCCCAACCGGCGCCATCACGGAACCCTACGTCGTGGACGCCCGACGCTGCATCTCCTACCTGACCATCGAACTGCACAAGCCCGGCGATGCGATTCCGGACGAGCTCGCTCCCAAACTCGGAAACCGAATTTTCGGCTGCGATGATTGCCTGGATGTCTGTCCCTACAATGTGAACGCGTCGCCGACGACGGAGCCGGCGTTCCAGCCGGCCCCGACCTCGCTCGCACCAGACCTCGAGCGACTGGCAGGCATGAATGACTACACGTTCGCGTCAACCTTCCGGGAAAGCCCCGTTCGGCGGGCCAAGCATGCCGGCTTCATGCGTAATGTGAGTCTGGCCCTCCACAATTCACCGATTCCATCCACGGATTCTCGAGTCACGACGAAACCCTGACCGTTCGGCATATTGGTTGAACTCCACCATTTCCAGAAGCGGATTGGTGGATTCCCACCACTTTTAAGCAACCGGCGGCATTGCACGGAAAGGTGCCTGCTCTATCCACCTGATATCGCACGGGTGCTATCTAGGTCTGCGTCCATCGCGTGACGGTCCGTTCCTTGCTTTTTATCAGGCAAGGCCCTGCGAGTTATAACAACACAAGGAGGACACCATGGGAATGTGGCCCTTCGGTCATCATGATCCCAGTAAGAAGAGTATGGGACGCGTGCTCGTTGTGGACGATGAGGAAAACATCAGGAAGCTCGCCCGTCTGACACTGACCAAGGCCGGCTATGAAGTGATTGAGGGCAAGGACGGAGGGGATGCGATTGAAGCCCTGAATTCCGGCGAAAATCCCCTGCTGGTGGACGTGATTATCTGTGACATCCGCATGCCCAAGATCAACGGCGTCGAAGCCATCTCCTATTTCCGGTCCCAATATCCCTCCGTGCCGGTCATCGTGCAAACCGGGTTCCCCGATCTCAACCTGGCGACCTCGCTGCTGAAGCAGGGCGTCAGCGACTATCTCGTCAAACCGGTGGAGAACGAGAAACTGATCGCGGCGGTGGCCAAGGCCGTCGAAGGGCGGGAGATGTTCACAACCTGAGACCGGTTTCCGCCGCATCGCACGAGTCTTCTGAGGAGGCACGCCGGGCGGCCGGCGTGCTTGTCCGTTGTCCACGGGGTCACGCACATGGGCCCGGAACAATCCATCAACATTGCGATTCTCGGCGGCGGCAGGGGTGGCACGGCCCTGATCGAGCTGTTCACCCGCTGCCAAGGCATCGCGATCACCGGCATCGCGGACACCAACCAGGACGCCCCGGGGCTTCAGCTGGCCCGCAACCTCGATATCCCCGCGACCACCGATCCCGTGTCGCTTGTCTCCGACAAGACTGTCGACCTGATCGTGGATGTGACCGGCAATCCCTCCATGCCGGCGTTGATCGAACGGCATAAGTCCGCGCGCGTGGAAATCCTTGGTGGCACGGCCGCGAAGCTGGTCTGGAGCCTGATTCAGGACGAACGGGACCTCTACGGGCACCTGGCCCATGCAGAAAAGCTCTCCACCCTCGGCACCTTCGCGGCCGGCATCGCCCATGAATTCAACAACCCCCTGCACATGATGCTCGGCTTCGCCCAATTGATCCAGGACACGCAGGATCCGGCCTCCGTGCAGGAGTACATCCAGGAAATCGTCAAGCTGATCAAGCACCTCTCGAACATGTCCACGAGCGTGAACCTCTACGCCCGGACCAGCGCACAGGGTGAATTGGTCCCGGTGCAGATTCCCACGCTGCTCGACGAGGCGGTCCGCATGGCCAAATTCTCCACGATCCTCGACGAAGTCACCGTCGTCCCGCACTACGAACCGGTGCCCGACATCCAGGCCGAGCCGGGCGAACTGCTGCAGGTGTTCATGAATCTGATCGTCAATGCCGTCCAGGCCATGAATGCCCGCGGGCAGCTCACGCTGCGGACCTGCGTGGTGAACGGCTCCATCACCGTGTCCGTCGAGGATACGGGGCCCGGCATTGCCCCGCAGGACCTGGCGAGAATCTTCGCGCCGTTCTTCACGACCAAGAAGGAAGGCAAGGGCACGGGGCTCGGCCTCTACATCGTGGACACGATTATCAGGAAATACGGCGGCCGCATCGAGCCCCGGAGCGAAGTCGGCAAGGGTACGGCGTTCCGCATCCATTTCCCCGTGGCCGGCCTCCCCCAGCAAACCGTGCCCTCCTCACACCCAGCCACGCCCGCGATCATCTGACGTCCCGTGGGCAGGGCACTCGCTACCTCTTCCCGCCTGGGGATGGTATGCTAAATGCGAGCCTGTCGGTTTCCCGGGCAGTCACTGTCCTGCGGAGCGTGGACCCCATGCGTTCTGCGACGTTGCTGATCATCGAAGACGAAGAACGGATGCGCCGGCTCCTGGAGCTGGTGCTCAAACAGGAGGGCTACGATCTCCTGCTGGCCGCCTCCGGTGAAGAAGGCATCAAACTCCTCTCCGAACACTCCGAACTCGACCTGGTTCTGACCGACCTGCAACTCGGCAAACTCTCCGGCCTCGACGTCCTCGAGGAGGCCAAGAAGACGCGCCCGGACGTCCCCGTCCTGATCGTCACGGGGTACGGCACCGTCAAGTCCGCCGTCGAGGCCATGCGCAAGGGGGCCTACGATTACATATCCAAACCCGTGGACCACGACGAGCTGAAGATCCTGATCGCACGGGCGCTCGAACTGCGACGGCTGGCGCAGGACAATCAGGCCTTGCGCGCCGGTTTGCACGAACAGTTCGGCTTTGACCGGATCGTCAGCCGGTCGCCCGCGATGGCCGAGGTCAAACGGCTGGCCGGAGACGTCGCGCAGACCGACGCCACCGTGCTCATCACCGGCGAGAGCGGGACCGGCAAGGAACTGCTGGCCCGGGCGATTCACTATGCCAGCCCGCGGGCCGCCCGGCCGCTCGTCGCCGTCAATTGTGCCGGCATTCCCGAATCGCTCATCGAATCCGAGCTTTTTGGCTACGAGGCCGGCGCGTTCACCGACGCCAGGAAGCCCAAGCAGGGCCGTTTTCAGCTCGCCCATCGCGGCACGCTGTTTCTCGATGAGATCGGCGAACTGGGTCCGGCCGCGCAGGCCAAACTCCTACGGGTCCTGGAAGACCGCGTGGTCGAACCGCTGGGTGGAACACGGAGCGTCAGGGTGGACATCCGCGTCATCTGTGCGACCAACCAGGACCTGCCCGACTTGATCAAGCGGGGCCGCTTCCGGGAAGACCTCTACTACCGCCTGCACGTCTGCCCCCTGCCGATTCCGCCCTTACGGGAACGCCCGGAGGACGTCCCCGTGCTGCTTGACGCCTTTCTCGGCACGCTCACGCGCGAGCGAGGCGTGCACATCCGGCACGTGTCTCCCGAAGCGCTCCGACTGCTGACCGCGCATCCTTGGCCGGGGAACGTGCGGGAACTGCACAACGCGGTGGAATGGATCAGCCTGAACTGCAAGGAGGGCACGATCCAGCCGGACCATCTCCCGCCGCACCTGCGGGCGGCAGCGGATCGCGCGCCGAAGGAGCGGCCCTCCCTGCTCTCGCTCGGCTTGTCCGTGGAGGAAGTTGAAAAGGCCATGCTGGAGGAGGCCCTGGAGAAGGCCGGCGGCAACGTCTCGGAGGCCAGCCGGCTCCTGAAAGTCACTCGCAACACGCTCCGGTACCGGATGGAGAAATACGGCCTGAAATGATCACCGCATTGATGGAACGGTTGCGCCGGCCTGGCGGACTGCAAAAACAATTGTTCGTGGCGCTCCTGATCGTCGGGATCGTGCCGGGCGTCGCGGCGCTCTTCGCGACCTACCTGTACAGCAAGACCAGCTTGGAGCAATCCATCGGCAGCGGGTTTCAGGAAATCGCCCGTTCCACCGCAATCCGTATTGCGGCTGCCGTGGACAGCGAGATCGACCGGGCCGAGCGGCTGGCGATCGTCCCCATTCATGTACAAAAGGTCCTTGAAGCCGCAAACCGGCAATACAAAGGCCGGCGTGAATCCGACGTGCGGCGTCTGTTGACGCAAGCGGCTGCCGCATGGCCCGGGCACGTCCGCGACTACGGGCCGGTCCCGCTGGCCGTCAACACCGCTTATCTGAAGACGTGGGCCGGCAAATCCGACTATTACGTGCGCGTGACGGTCGCGGACCGGCGGGGCGCGGTGATCGTCTCGACGGACCCCCGGATACCGTACCTGAACGCCGATCAGACCTGGTGGCAGGAGGCCTTTCGTGGAGGGCGAGGCACCGCGTATGTCAGTTCGCTCAGGATCGAGCCTGCCCTGGATGAGTACGTCTTTGACGTGGCCGTGCCGGTCCTGGACGAACGCCGTCATGAGCCGATCGGCGTCGTCGCCTTCGTGATCCGGCGGGACGTCCTGATGAACACCATTTTGCCGATCCGCGTCGGGAACACCGGACACGGCATGCTGATGGACACAGACGGCACCCCGCTCATTTGCCCCGTGCTCCCCCCGACCGCGCACCTCATTCCGGAAGCCCTGCTGAACCAACTGACGCGGGACAAGTCCCTGTGGTTTGTCGCCGACGACGACGCGCACGGAGGCCGCAACTCCATCGTCGGCGCCGCGCCGGTGCTGTTTTCGCACAGGCTGACGCCGGCCAGCCTGGGCGGACATCGCTGGTTCTCCTTTGTCCGCCAGCAGCCGGAGGAAACCTATGCGCCGATCTATTCGCTCCTCGTGACGGTGGGCTTGATCGGATTCGGCCTGGTCATCGTGCTGGCCTCGTTGGGCTTCGTCGTCGGCCGGCGCATCGTGAATCCCATCCAGACGCTCCGGAGGGAGGCCGACAGCCTCCGGCGCAATATCGCAGCCTTGCCCGCTCTCGCGTCGTCGCCCGGAGCCTCCGGTTCTGTCTCAGAAACCGGCATCCGGACCGGCGATGAAATCGAGGCGCTGGCTCGCGCCTTTCGTGACATGCGGAGCGCGCTGGAGAACAGTCTCCGCACCATCAAGACGCAGCAGACGGAGCTGATCCGGCAGGAAAAACTGGCCTCGGTCGGCCAGTTGTTGGCGGCGCTGGCGCACGATCTGCGCAATCCCCTGGGCGTGATCCGCAGCTCCGCGCAGCTCATTCTTGACGAGGAGCAGACGCCGGACGTCAAACAGGAAGTCGCCCACTATGTGATCCAGGAGGTGGACCGGATTGCGCGTCTGATCAACGATTTTCTGCGCTACGCGCGACAGAAGCCCCCCGAACCGAAACAGCTCCCCCTGTCCACGATCGCGCAGACCGCGCTGGTGCAATGGAAAGCGAACGGAGGCCTGGAACAGATCGACATCGACACGAAGTTCGCGCAGGACCTGCCGGAAGTCTCCGTCGACCCCGACCAGGTGAAAGAGGCGCTCGTGAACCTGCTGGCCAACGCCCGTGAAGCCATGCCGGACGGCGGCCACGTCACCGTCACGATCGGCCAGGACCACGGCCGCGTGGCCATTGAAATCGCCGACACCGGCTGCGGCATCGCGCCCGACCAACTGGCGAGGATTTTCGAGCCCTTCTTTACCACCAAGAACAGCGGAACGGGCTTGGGGCTGACGAACGTCAAGCGATTGGTCGAGGACAACGGCGGAACGATCGAGGTGCACAGCGAGCCAGGCACCGGCACCCGTTTCGTGCTCCGCTTCCTGACAGCCGAGCAGACCGAGCCCCATCCTGCCACTATCGTAACTGGACGACTGTGACGCCGTCGCCGCCCTCCGCCCGCTCGCCGGCGCGAAAACCGGCCACGTAGGGAGAGCTTTTCAAATAATCACGGATGACTGCCTTGAGACGCCCGGTCCCGTGACCGTGGATGATCCGCAGCAGCGGCGCGCCAGCCAGCGCGGCTCGATCCAACGCCGCCACCGTGGCATCCAACGCTTCGTCGGCCATTCTTCCACGAAGATCCAGCACGGTCGCAGCCTCGGCGTCCGCTGGCGATGCGGACGGCGGCGGGCGGCGCGGAACGGAGGGGACGGGACGCTTTGGCTCAGGGGGCCCGGCCAGTCCGATCAGGTCCGACAGGGCCACCGACATTTCCACATCGCCAACCCTAACTTTAACGCGCTTTTTCCCCTGCGGAGCCTCAAGCAACGATCCGGTCTTTCCAAGCCGGACCAGCTCGACACGATCGCCGGCGCCCAGACGATCCAGCGGTACCGTTTCCATCCCCTCCTCCGGGCACGGCTGTTGCCGCACTTCGATTTCAGCCAGCTTCTGCTTGGCTTCCCTGGCCTTCACCAGGGTCCGCTCGCGCCTGACCTCCTCGATAATATCCTGCACCTTCGCCCGCGCGCGCAGCAGCTCCTCCGTCAGCTTTTTCTTCGTGCTTTTCCGTTCTTCCCGCTCGGACGTCCGTAACCGTTCCGCGATCTCGGCCGCCTCCCGTGCCGCCCGTTCGGCCTGGGCCCGCAAGTCAGCCGCCCGCGTAGTATCTTCGTGCAATCGCCGCTGCTTCTCCTGCAGCTCACCCAGCACTTGCTCCAGTGAGCGATCGTTCTTGTTCAAGAGGCTCATGGCACGCTCCAGGATCGCCTCGTCCATCCCCAGCCGGCCGGCGATTTCAATTGCCGAAGAGCCGCCGGGCAGCCCCATGATGAGGCGGTACGTGGGCGAGAGCGTCACGACGTCGAACTCGACGCTGGCATTCTTGAAACCCGGCTCGCTCTGCGCCAGTACTTTGAGCTGGTTGTAGTGGGTCGTGGCCACCACCTTCATGCCAAGGCCGGCCAGGCGCAGCAGGAGCGCCTCCGCCAGCGCCGCGCCTTCGGCCGGGTCGGTCGAAGTCACCGGTTCATCCAGCAAGACCAGCGCTTTCGAACGGCCCGGGGACGCCCGTTGCAACAATTGGATCATCTGCGTCATGTGCGCGGAAAAGCTGGAGAGATCCTTGGCCAAATCCTGCGCATCGCCGATGTCCGCATAGATCTCCTCGAACACCGCCATCTCCGAATCGTCCGCGCAGGGCAACGGCAGCCCCGCGCGGGCCATCAAGGCGAACAGGCCGGCGATTTTCAGCGTGACCGTCTTCCCACCCGTGTTCGGCCCTGAAATGACCAGGACACGGACCGCCTCATCGAAGAGGATGTCGTTCGCCACCACGCGCTCCCGCTCCAACACCAGCAACGGATGGCAGGCCTGCCGCAACATGATACGGCCACGGTCGTTCAGCGGCACCGATCGCCCCCTGGTCAGCCGGCCGAAAGCAGCCTTGGCGCCGATGCAATCCAACCGGGCCAGGGCGCCGAGCCCGTCCAGGAGGACCGCCGCCTGCCCGGCCACCAGCGCCGACAATTCCTGCAGAATACGCCGGACCTCCCGCTGCACTTCCAGGTCGGCGACCTTGATCGAATTGTTCAACTCCACCAGCTCGCGCGGCTCCAGAAACACCGTGGCGCCGCTGGCCGAGACGTCATGGACGATGCCCGGAATCTTCCCGCGCATCTCGTCCTTGATCGGCACGACATACCGGCCCTCGCGCTGCGCAAAATAGCGCTCCTGGAGCACCTCGGCATAGCGCTTGGAGGCCAGGATGGTATCCAGCCGGTGCCGCATCTGCTGCTTGAGGCCGGCCGCGTGGCGCGTGAGATGGCGCAACTCCGGCGTGGCGGACTCGCGGATGTTTCCCTCCGCATCCACGGCCCGGTCAATGGACGTCTTGAGCTGGTGGAGATCAAAGAGCGGTTCGAGCGCCCTGGCGGCAACGGACAGCACGGGAATGGTCTCGCGGTGACGTCCGAGGTACCGGATCACATCCGCGGCAAGTCCGAGCCCGGCCGAGACATCGCGCAACTCGTGCGTCTCCAGCGGCGCGCCCTTGGCTGCGCGATCGACGGCCTCCCGGACGTCCGGAAACGACAGCGCCGGAAACGGCTCGCCGCTCCCCTGCAAGGCCATCATCTCGGCAGTCTCTTGAAAACGGGCCTGCGCGGATTCAAGGTCGGCTTCGAGCGGAAGCGCGCGGCAGAATTCCGCGCCCAGCGGCGATCGGGCCTGCCCGGCCAGAACCTCCAGGACGCGGTTCCATTCGAGCACCGCCATCGCCTGTTTCAGGGATGATTGGACGTTCATCGGCGGCCATCTTACCCCAGCGGCGCGATGGCTCACAAACCGCGCCTTGCCGATCGAAGCGTGCCGTGCTATGTCACAGGCAACAAGCGGGGCATGCGGTGAAACAGCGCATCGTCGGTTTTCACCAGGACGAACAGGGAGACTGGGTCGCGGATTTGGCCTGCGGGCATGGACAGCACGTCCGCCACCAGCCGCCGTTGAGTGTCCGTGTCTGGGCGACGACTGAAGAGGGCCGGCAGGGACGGCTCGGCAGCGAGTTGAACTGTCTCCGCTGCGAGGAGACGGGATAGACCGATCGCCATGGGACTTACCGTCTCGGACATCGCCGCCGTCATTGAAGAAATTACGCCGGCCCTGACGGGCGGCTGGATCCAAAAGATCCACCAGCCGGCTCCCGAGACCATCACCCTGGAAATTCGTACGCCCGGGCAGACACTCTCGCTCCTGATGTCCGCCCATCCGGAGACCGCGCGATTCCACCTTGCGAGCCAATTGCTTCCCAACCCGCCCGCGCCCCCGGCCTTTTGCCAGTTTCTCCGCGCGCACGTGCAAGGGGCACGCGTGGACTCCGTGCCGCAGGTGGCCGGCGACCGCATCGTTCGCCTACACCTGACCGCGCGTGAAGGTCGTCACACGCTGGTTGCCGAACTGACCGGCCGCCACGCCGACCTGCTGCTGCTGAACGAGAGGGAAAAAGTCCTGGCCACGATCCACGACAACCGCGACCGGGTCGGGCGCCTCTATCAGCCTCCAACGCAGCGGCCGCACGTTTCGCGTGAGACGGTCCAGGGGGCATGGCCGTCGCCCGGCGACGACCGGCCGTTTCCGGTTTCCGCCCTCCTGGAGGAGCGCTGCCGACAGCGCGAAGCGGATGCGTCCACCGAACGGGTCCGGCAAGTCAGGCTGACCGGCCTCCGCAAGGCAATCAAGAAAGCCGCGCGCCGAATCGAGGCCCTGCGCGAGGATCTCGACAAGGCCAACCGTTTTCAGGGCTATGCCCGGTACGGCGAGCTGCTGAAAGCCAGTCTCGGCATGATCAAGAAGGGGCAGGAACGCATCACGGTCGTGGATTACTTCGATCCGGCGCAGCCGGAACTGGTCATCCCTCTCGACCCGTCAAAGTCGCCGCAAGGCAACATGGACGACTACTTTAAGAAACATCGCAAGTATCTGGCCGCAGGGAAGGAAATCACACCGCGGATCGAGGACATCGAACGGGAACTCGCCGCACTGCGCAAGGAGCAGCAGGCGATTCAGGAAGGGTCCTGGCTGCCGCCGGAATCGGATTCGGCGCCCGCGCGCAAAGGCCGTCCTCGATCCCGCGCCCAGTCCTCGGCACTCAGTTCTCAGCACTCCACGCGCTCCGGCCCCTTTCGCCGATTCGTTTCCGCCGACGGCTTGCCGATCTACGTCGGCCGGAACGCCAAGGAAAATGAGGAGTTGACCCTCAAGTTTGCCCATAGCGACGACCTCTGGCTCCATGCGCAGGGCGTACCCGGCTCGCACGTCGTCGTGCGATTGGAGAAAGGCGCCAACCCGCCGCCCGAAACCATGAAAGACGCGGCCACGCTGGCGCTGCTCTATAGCGATTTCAAGAAAAGCGGGAAAGGAGACGTGATTTATACCAGGAGGAAGTACGTGAAGAAGGCCAAGGGCCGTCCTCCCGGCACCGTGATGGTCACGCAGGAAAAAGCGATTTACCTCCAACTCGACCGCGCACGGCTGGACCGCCTGAAGGAATCCCGTTAGCCGCAGGCCGGCACTGCAGATACCTCCGGAAAAATAAAACGGGGCTGCCGTCCGAAGACGACAGCCCCGTTCGTTTGTCGATTCCTCTAGGGGATTACCAGCGGCCGCGGTTGCCGCCACCACCAGCACCACCGCCACGACCGCCCCCGCCACCACCACCGAATCCGCCACGGCCTCCACCCCCTCCGGTGCGAGGCTCCTGCGGACGGGCTTCATTCACCGTCAAGGTCCGGCCGTCCATCTGCGTGCCGTTCAGGGCAGCGATGGCCTTTTGGGCCTCTTCATCCGAGGACATTTCCACGAAGCCGAAGCCACGGGACTGCCCTGTGAACTTATCCGTGATCACCCGCGCCGAGGCCACCGCGCCGTGCTGCGCAAAGAGATCACTGAGTTGCTGTTCGGTCGCCGCATACGGCAACCCACCGACGTAAATTTTAGAACCCATGAGGGGTCCTCCTTTTGGTATTGCGATATTGTCTTGGACTCGAGGATTCGTAGGGGAAGGAGCGGGCCGAAGACGCGAACGCTGCAGCGGCTTAGGTCTGGCTTCCGATCAACTCCCGGGGCAAAACAACATCAGTTCGGGCCTCATTGTCTTCAACCCCACCGCCAGGCCCCCACGATGAAGTATCAAAAACGTAGCACAGGCGATTATAAATCGCAACTGGCGTGACCGCTCCGTAGCACGGGAGCAAAAAAACGAGGGGCTGCCGTCCGAAGACGGCAGCCCCCCTTAGTCGGTTCTCGCTGGGCTTACCAGCGGCCCCGGTTGCCGCCGCCGCCAGCTCCACCGCCACTATTGCGGCCGGCGCCACCACCGAAACCACCACGGCCCCCACCGCCGCCGGAGCGAGGCTCCATCGGCTTCGCCTCGTTCACGGTCAAGGTCCGCCCGTCCATCTGCGTGCCGTTCAGGGCAGCGATGGCCTTCTGCGCGTCCTCGCCCGTGGTCATTTCCACGAAGCCAAAGCCACGGGACTGCCCCGTGAACTTATCTGTGATCACCCGCGCCGACTCGACAGCGCCGTGCTGCGCGAAGAGATCACTGAGTTGCTGTTCGGTCGCCGCGTACGGCAACCCACCGACATAAATTTTAGAACCCATCTGGGGTCCTCCTTACTATTGTGATATTGTCTTGGACGCGAATACAGAAGTGGAAGGAACGGGCCGAAGGCGCGAACATTGCAGCGACTTAGGTCTGGCTTCCGATCAGACTCCCGGACAACACAACATCGGTTATGGGCCTCATGCTTTGACTGTCACCGCCAGGCCCATGCGATGAAGTGACTGCACTCTAACATTCCGCTTTACAAATAGCAACTAATTACACGACCCGATCTTTTTCCTGCTGACTTGAGGGAACCGAGGGGGCACCTGAGAATCTACAGGCGCCTCCTCGTTCAGCGGGGAATGCGCTGCGGTCTGTGCCGGGTTACTTCGCCTCGACCAGGACCGTGTTATCGGCCGTACCGCCGGCAGTCTGAACGTGCACCTTCATCATCCCCGGCTTGAGTTTGGCCGGCACGGTGGCCTCCACGAGCGTGTCATCGACGACTTTGAACTTCTTGATGGAAGTGGAGCCGAATGACACGTCCTTGAAGCATTCCTTCTTGCCGAAATTGTTTCCCTTGATCGCGATCTTCATGCCCGGCTTGACATGATCCGGGGCGACCTTTGCGATCTTCGGGTGCAAGTCAGGGCTGCACACCGGCGCCGTGGCAATTGCCCTGGGGGGAGTCGATTTCGGCTTAACGGAAGCCCCCTTTTTCTCGGCCGCCGCCACTTCTCCCGTACAAAGCAGGATGCCGAGCAGGCCAGCCACGACACCCAGATAGATACGTGCCTCTCCGTAAGAGATATTCTTCGTCATGCCACCCTCCTTCTACTACTCGCCATCAAGGAACGGACATACCAACGTCGCACTATATAGAAGTAGCACATCTCATGCCTGCCAAGACCTTCACAGGCCTAAGCAGACATCACACGATTTCAATTGGTTAGAGCAGTGCTGGCTGTAGACTCAGAACGGTAACGGAACAACGTTCAGATTTTGGTCCTAGAGTGTATGGATCGGAGAACAGATGGATTAAGTAGCGAGAGAATGCGTAAAGAGGAATTTCAGCCCAGTGGTGCGCAAGGCTCGTGACGCGTTTTGCCGGAGGCACGGGAGCGATGTAGTCCGCGCACAACCGTCCCTACTCTCCCACCCGCACCAACAGGCCCTGCTCCTTGCATACGTTAAACGTGTGATGAAACCAGCCGATCATGCCCACCAGATAGAGGAGGTTTAGACCGACCGCCCAGGCAAGGTGTTCGGCCGGGAAGACCGATGTGTTCAGAACCCCCCGCATGCCCTCGAAGATGTGCGCGGCGGGATTGCCCCAGGCGATGGCTTGCAGCCAGCTGGGCAGAATTTCGATCGGATAGAAGACGCAGGAGATCGGCTGGAAGAGAAACACCATCCCCCAGGCCAGCACTTCCGCCTCCTGCCCGAAACGCATGATGATCGAGGTCGTCAGCACGCCGATGATCCAGCCGGCAATGATCAGGTTCAACACGAACGGAACCAGCGACAGGCCGATGATGAAGACGTTGTAATCGTAAAAGACCAGCGCGCAGGTGGCCATCACGACCGCGACCGCCGTCACCTTGAAGATGCTCAGCACCATCGTGGAGGCAAGGAATTCGCCCGGCGTGAGCGGGCTCGCAAAGAGGTTCATGAGATTCCTGGCCCAGATTTCCTCCAGAAACGAAATGGTGATCCCCTGCTGCGCCCGGAACAGCACGTCCCAGAGAATCAACGCGCCGAGAAAGAACGTGACCACCCCGGGCAGTTCCCCCTGGTGGCGCATCAGGTACATCGTGATGAAACCCCAGACGACGAGGTCGAGGAAGGGCCAGTAGAAGATTTCCATGAGCCGGGGCAGGCTGCGCCGGTAGAGGAACAGGTGACGATGGACAAGGGCGTTGATCCGATGCAGCTTCATGATTCCCTGGCGAGCTTGAGAAACACGTCTTCCAGATCGCGCTGGCCGAACCGCTGCGTAATCTCCTGGGCCGTCCCCTGGGCGACAATCCTGCCCTTCTGGAGAAAAATGATCCGGTCGGACATCTCTTCCATCTCTTTCATGTTGTGCGAAGTGTAGAGGACGCTCAGGCCGGCCGACCGGCGCACCTCCTTCAGCAGCGCCCTGATCTTGTGGGCGATGTCCGGGTCAAGACTGGCGGTCGGCTCGTCGAGAAAGAGGATTTTCGGTTCGGTGAGAATCGCCTTGGCCAGCGCCAGCCGCGTCATCTGGCCGGACGAGAGCCGCCGCGTGACCTTCGCGCGCGAGTCCTCCATCTCCACCTTCTTGAGCACCTCGTCGATCCGCCGTGGAACATCCTTCATCCCGTACAGCCTGGCGACCACCCAGAGATTCTCCTCGACCGTCAGCGAGTAGGGCATGGAAATATAGGTGGAGGAAAAATTGACCTGCTGTAAGATTTGCTCGCGATGCGTGGCCAGATCCATGCCGAACATGCGGATCGAGCCGGCCGTCGGCGTGACGAGGCCGAGCAGCATCTGGATCGTGGTGGTCTTCCCCGCGCCGTTCGGCCCGAGCAGGCCCAGGATCTCGCCCGGCCGGATGTCGAAGGAAATGTCGTCGACGGCAAGGGCATCGCCGAACCGCTTCGTCAGGTTTCCGACCTCGAGAATGGGCGCAGGCATGGCGGCAGGCCCGTCTCGCTAAAACAGAAAGCCCTTGATCTTATCCGGCAAGTGGCACGTCTCGCACTTCTTGCTGAGCACCTTGCCTTCGTGCTCCGCCTTGCCGTCATGACACCGGAAACAGTCGGAGGTGCCCTTCTTCCACAGCAGGCTGTCCTTGGGATGATCGGGATACCACGGCTGGCTGTCCACTGAAATGTGGCCGCGGGGCAACACGATGGGATAGCCCTTGATCGGCGCTTCATGCACCACGCCGGAATGGCAGGTGGTGCAGCCCTCGCCCTGCCCGCGTTTGCCGAAGGCCTCCATGTGTTTCCGATGGCTCATGATCAGCCCGACATCCTTTACCGGTGGGGGCAGGTCGCGCGGCGCCACTTCGGAGACACGCAATATCTGACGGTGGCAGCTGAGACAGACCTCTGTATGGACTTTGGCGTCGAGGTTGTGCGCATCAGTCGGGGTCCCAAACATCGTGATCAGCACATCTTTTGTGCCGGCATAGGCCTTGTCGCGCAGAAACCCCTCAAGACCAGGACGCACGTGGCACGCCGCACACTCCACATCCTTGTGCGAGGACTTGATCCAGGAGTCGTAGGACGGTGCAATGTTGTGGCAGGTGGCGCAGAATTTCGGATGGTCGGTGAGCGGAACGGCGGCGCCTCCCAGGGCCATGGCCCCGGCCACGATCGCCAGGATAGCCGTCGCCTTAGGCTTCCACATGCCTGGATTTGAGGGGGAACTGCTTGATGATGAGCGCAGCCAGCGCAGGAATATCGTCCGGATCGATCAACGGGACCTTCACATCGACCTTCTTATTCGAGACAACGGCGAGCAGGCCTTCCGGCGACACCTGCACCTCGTCCATTTGGTCCCGGACAACGACAATCTTGGGAAAGTTGTCGCTCTTCCAGCCTTCGGCGATGACCAGATCGATGGACTGGTCCAGAAATCGGTCGCGCAGGTCGGTCAGGTGGATGTCGTCATCCACGTCCGAAAACATGGCCAGGCTGCCCTTCGACAGCACCAAGACCGTGCTGGCCCCGGCCCGCTTGTGCCGCCAACTGTCCTTGCCTTCGGTATCGAGATCGAATCCGTGCCCCGAATGCTTGACCGTGGCGACCTTGTAGCCGGCCTTGACCAGCTCTGGAATCAGCCGTTCAATGAGCGTGGTTTTTCCGCTGTTGGATCGCCCCACAAAGCAAAGCACCGGGATGGACATGCGGCCTGATCCTTTCAACTCAGCAACAGGACAGCTTGCCGCCATGCATGTGCGGCTGGCCGCCTTCCCGATCCCACAGGTTGGCGCTCAAGATTTGCACCGTGACCGCGTCGCCGGGATTCAGCTTCTCGACTTCCTGCGGAATATCGATCAGACAATTGGCCTTCACCATCGAGGTCAGAATGCCGGAGCCCTGATCGCCGGTCGTCCGGACCTTGAAAACGCCGTCCTCCCTGGTCAGGATGCCACGCAGAAAATGCCGGCGGTCGGTCCGCTTGGAAAACTTTTCCTCAAATTGCGCCTGGACAACCGGACGCCCGTAGCCGCGATGGCCGCCCATCTTGAGCATGGCCGGCCGCACGAGTTGTTCGAACGTCACCATCGAGGAGACCGGGTTACCCGGCAGTCCGAACGCCAGCTTGCCCTGGATTTTTCCATAGGCCAGCGGCTGGCCGGGCCGGATCGCCAGCTTCCAGAAGTGCATCTCCGCGCCCAGGTCCTTAAACACCGCCTTTGTGAAATCGTAATCCCCCATCGACACGCCGCCCGACAGCACCAGGATGTCCGCGTTCAGCCCGTGCATGATCTTTTCCTTGAGCGCGGCCGGATTGTCCTTGGCGATGCCGAGCAGGAACGGAACTCCGCCCGCCTCCTGCACCGCCGCCGCGATGCCCCAACTGTTCGAATTGATGATCTTATCCTCGCTGAACCGCTCGTCGAGATCGGCCAGTTCGTCGCCGGTGGAGAGGATCGCCACGCGCGGCCGTTGATAGACGAACACGAAGGACTTGGCCAGGATCGCCAGCATGCCGGCCTCGCCGGGCCTGATCTGCGTCCCCTTGGCGATGATGCACTCGCCCTTTTTGACGTCCTCGCCCTGCGGGCGGATGTTCGAGCCGCGCGGCTCGGGCTTGAAGACCTTGACCGAATTCGGCGCATGCTCCGTGTCTTCGACCTTGAGAACGGTATCGGCGCCCTTGGGCACCGGGGCGCCGGTCATGATCCGGATCGCCTGGCCCGGCCCGACGGTCTTCACGGCCATCTTGCCAGCCGGCACGTCCTCGATCACCGTGAGGGTGACCGCCTTGCCGATCGCATGCTCCTGTTTGATGTCGTCATGGCGGACGGCGAAGCCGTCCATCGCCGAATTGTCCCACGGCGGGTTGTCCCGTGCAGCGATGATATCCTCGCCCAGCACGCGGCCCAGCACTTCCAGCAGGCCGATCTTCTCGAGCCCGAGCGGCTTGGCGGCATCGAGCACGATCTTCTGCGCGTCGTGTAACTGAGTGAGCCCTGACATGTCTACCGCCATGTGCGATCAGCCCTTGCGGGACGGCCCCATCTTGATCAGCGAGCCGCTCTTCTTGCAGAACGTTTCCACCTGGTTGGCGATATCGTGGAAGGCCTGCGCCGTCACGGTGTCCGAGTTGAACAGGGCATAGGGTTCGCCGGCGTCGCTTTGCATGACGACATCCGGATCAAGCGGGATGCGGCCCAGGAACGGCACGCCCATGTCATGCGCCGAGGCCTCCCCGCCGCCCTTCCGGAAGACTTCGATGTGCTGGTGGCAATGCGGGCAATCGAGACCACTCATGTTCTCCACGATGCCGATGATCGGCACCTGGCTGTCCCGGCAGAACGAAACCGACTTGCGCGAATCGAGCAGCGCGACTTCCTGCGGCGTCGTGACGATCACCGCGCCGCTCACCTTGCCGATCAGATCGATCGTCGTGACCGATTCGTTTCCGGTGCCGGGCGGCAGGTCCACGAACAGAAAATTCAAATCCTGCCATTCCACCCCGCCGAGCAACTGATTGATGAATTCGTATTTGTAGGCGTCTCGCCAGATGATGGGATCGTCGGAGTTCTGGAGCAGAAACGACATGGACGCGATCTTCATATTATAGGCCTGGTACGGGATGATGCCGCCCGACGTGCTGACCTTGAGCTTATTGCCTTCGGCCCCGACCATCTTGGGAATATTCGGGCCATGAATGTCCATGTCGCAGATGCCGAGATGCCAGCCCTTCAGCGCCAGGCTCACGGCAAGGTTGGTCGTCACCGTGCTCTTCCCCACCCCGCCCTTGTTGCTCATGACGAGGACGGTATACTCGATTCGCTCCAGCCGCTTGGCGACCAGCCACCGGCTGTGCCCTTCCTTGTCCTTCTGGCAGGTCTCGTTTTCGTCGCAGATGGCGCAGGCCCACAGGTACGTGCAGACGTCCCCGTTCCCGCCGCCT
>DASWIN010000029.1:0-4334 GCA_036397655.1 Nitrospiraceae bacterium
GTTCATCGGCAACGATACCCTGAACGGCGGCGACGGCAACGATCTGATCGTCAGCGATGCCTGGTCCCATCTAGCGCCGTCGATTACCGTGATCCCTGGCAGCTCGCCCTCCGGTTGGCATCATGACCACGATCACGATTGGGATCACGATCAGGATCATCACCACCACCATCATCACGATGGCCCGCTCGATATTGTGACCATCGGAAACGACGTGGTGAACGGCGGAGCCGGCAACGACCTGGTGTTCGGCGACAGCAGCGCGCTGGTGGCGCCTTCGCTGGTCCGGGGGGCCGGCGTTTCATCCTACGACTTCAAGAAGGTGGACAACGATCTCGAGGATGTCCTGGACCACCTGACGGACGTGGAGCGCCGGCGGCATGACTGGTTCGATGAGCATCATCACGGACATCACGACCATCACTACCAGGTGGACGGCAGTCACGACACGCTGAACGGAGGCGACGGCAACGACATCCTGTTCGGGCAGGCCGGCAACGATACGCTCAGCGGAGGCAACGGCGACGATTGGCTCATCGGCAACAGCGGCAACGATTCGCTGAATGGCGGATCCGGGAAGGATAAAACCTACAGCGGGGACAACGACTCGAGCCAGCTCCGAAAGCTTGTTGCGACCCGCCTGGTCGATTGGTCCGGACACCTGAGCGCGTTCGGCTCTTCCCAGGGCCTCCGCTTCCCGAGCCCCTGGGTGTCGGACTTCCTCCTCAATGTCGAAGAAGGAGGGGGCCACTCTAATGACAGTATTCTTGTCCTCGTCCCCACCGATCGGGATCACGACCGTGACCACCATCACCATAGCGGAGGCAAGCATAAAGACTGACCCCGCGGCAGGGGGGCTTGACTCCCGTACCCTCGGCATAGCATCTTTGCTACCATTCTGACGTTCGCTCAGCCAATTATTAATCAGCGAGGAGGAACCATGGCCACCGACCGAAATCGTGAGAACGCCGCATCGCGGCCGACCGACAGCCCCGCGGCCGCAGGGGCGGCAGGCGCACCCCGCATCCGGTGGGAAGACGCCCAGATGCAGAGCTCGTACGCCAATGTGGCGAACGTCGCCAGTACGAGAGAAGAAGTGGTGCTTCTGTTCGGAATCAACCAGGCCTGGCACGCCGGGCAGAAAGAGGTCGCCATTCAACTGACGAACCGGATCATTCTCAGCCCCTTTGCGGCCAAGCGTCTGCAGGTTCTGCTGGGCAATGTCCTCAGCGAATACGAAACACGTTTCGGCCAGATCAACGTCGAAGCACGGTAAGGGAGCAACGGTGAAGCCCCGGGCCTCGGGGCTGTGTTCGTGGAAGCACATTCTTCTCGCGCGGGAGGGCCGCAGGAACCGGTCCTCCCGTATTAGCGACCGCATTCCCGACCCGCACGTTTGTCAAAGACTCCTGGTTGTTGCCGGGAAATCTCGGCGACTTTCCACCCATCCAACTGGTTTCCGAGCCATGTCCCACAAGTTGGAATTTCGCTTGATTTGGTCTATAGTTACACTTCCTTACGCTTGAACTTGTATAGGATCTAACATGGATAGCCGGGTCGGAGCAGAGCGGGGAACGCTGGGCCAGGGAGCTGAAGCTGCGCCGGGCGGAATGTCTGCCCGTGCAGGCGACCAGGAACAGGTTCTTTGGGCAGACTTTGCCGGTGCCTCCTCCGTGGAGGCCTTTTGCCGGAGCTGGCTGGCTCTCCAATGCCGCATGATCTCAGGGGTGACCGGCGGGATCGTCCTTGTCGAGGCCTCCGATCGTGGACAGTTCTCGCCTGCGGCCTTCTGGCCGGACCGCCGCCGCAATTTGACCCATCTCACCGCTATTGCCGAACAATGTCTGAAAGAACGCCGGGGTCTTGCCCAGACCCGCGACATCGAGCCGTCTGGGGGCGGGGTGCCCGGCATCCGGCATGAGATCGCCTATCCCGTTGAAGTCAAAGGCCGGCTACACGGCGTCGTCGTCCTCGATCTTTCGCAACGACCGGACCGGGACCTGCAGGAAGCCACTCGCCGGCTCCATTGGGGCGCGGCGTGGCTTGAACTGCTGTTCCAGCGCGAAGCGACGGCCCGTGATGGGGTCACGAAAGAGCGGATGCAGGGCATCCTGGACGTGACCGCCACGGTCCTGGCCCAGGACCGCTACCATGCCGCAGCCATGGCGCTGGCATCGGACCTGGCCACGCGGCTGGGTTGTGAGCGGGTCAGCGTCGGCCGGGTCAGGCGGCGCCGCTGCCGTGTGCAGGCTGTCTCGCACAGCGCCCAATTCGGCAAGCAGACCAACCTCATCCGGGCGATCGAAGCGGCCATGAACGAAGCCCTTGACCAGCACGCTTCCATCGTCTATCCCGCTCCGGACGGGGCGGCTGCACGCGTGACACGGGCGCACGCCGACCTGGTCCGGGAACAGGAGATCGGGGCGGCCTGTTCCGTGCCGTTTTACGAAGGTGACCATCTGGCCGGAGTCCTGACCCTGGAGCGCGTCGAAAACCGGCCCTTCGATGCCGCCGCGATCGAATGGTGCGAGGCATTCAGCGCCGTGGCCGGACCGATCCTCGGCTTGAGGCGTCGCGAGGACCGCTGGGTCGGCGCCAAGATCTGGGACGCGTCGGCCGCGCAGACCCGGCGCCTGTTCGGACCCCGGCATGTCGGACTCAAGCTGGCGGTCCTCGGCGCGGCGGCGTTGACGATGTTCTTCGCGCTGGCCAAGGGGGACTACCGGGTGTCCGTGAAAACCGTGCTGGAGGGGCTGGTCGTGCGCGCGGCGGCGGCGCCCTTCAACGGGTATATCGCCGAAGCGCCGGTCCGCGCCGGCGACGTCGTCAGGCAGGGACAGTTGTTGGGCACGTTCGACGACCGCGATCTCCAACTGGAGCGCATGAAATGGCTGAGCCAGCTGCAACAGTTCCAGAAACAGTATAGTGATGCGCTCGCCAAGCGGGAAGCCGCCCAGGTGGAAATCCTGACCGCCCAGCTCAACCAGGCCAAGGCGGAACTGGCGCTGGTCGAGGATCAGTTGAGCCGCACCCGCATGGTGGCGCCTTTCGACGGGGTGGTCATCAGCGGCGATCTGAGCCAGTCATTGGGCGCCCCGGTGGAGCGCGGGCAGGTCCTGTTCGAGGTGGCGCCGCTGGAAGCCTACCGGGTGGTGCTGGAAGTGGATGAGCGGGATGTGGATGACGTGGTGGTTGGACAGCGCGGCCAGCTCGTGTTCTCTGCGTTTCCCGCCGATCTTCTGCCGTTCACCATCGTGTCGGTCACGCCTGTGTCGACGGCCCGTGAGGGGCGCAATTATTTTCGCGTCGAAGCACGCCTCGATCAGCCGCCGGATCAGCGCATGCGTCCGGGCATGGAAGGGGCGGGCAAGATCGTCGTGGATCGCAGGCTGCTGATCTGGATCTGGACTCACGAGGCGATCGACTGGGTCCGGCTGACGCTGTGGACGTGGCTGCCGTAACTGAAAAAAGGCCGAGGTTGAGGTTAAGGTTGTGGCTCGGAAGCCGGACAATTCCTCAACCTCAACCTCAACCTTAGCCTGAACCTTCGAGTATGAGCGAATCCCTCTTCAGCACCTCCTGGTACCGCGTGTCCGGGCTGAAACCCAGGCTGCGGGGCCACGCGCGCGTCCATCGCCACCAGTATCGCGGCGGCACATGGTATGTGATGCAGGACCTGGCCGGGGGGCGGTTTCACCGCTTCAGTCCCTCGGCATACTTCGTCATGGGGCTGCTGGACGGCGGGCGTACCGTGCAGGAAGTCTGGGATGCCGCGCTGGGGCAGCTCGGCGACGACGCGCCGACCCAGGATGAAATGATCCGGCTTCTCAGCCAGCTCTACGGCGCCGACGCGCTGCAGTGCGACGTGCCGTCCGATACGGCCGAATTGTTCGTCCGTCACCAGCGGCAGCAGCGGCGTCTGTGGATCGGGCGTTTGCTGAATCCGTTTGGATGGAAGTTTCCCCTCTACGATCCCGAACGGTTGCTGACCAGGTTCCTGCCGGTCGTGAAGCCCTTCGTGAGCTGGGGCGGCTTCCTGCTCTGGTCGCTGGTCGTCGGCGCGGGAGTCATCGCCGCCTCCGTGCATTGGACGGACCTCAGCCAGGATGTCGTGGATCAACTGCTCGCCCCGCAAAACCTCGTGGTGCTCTGGTTCCTTTTCCCGGTGATCAAGGTGTTCCACGAATTCGGCCACGCCTTCGTGACCAGGGCCCTGGGCGGGGAGGTGCATGAAATGGGCGTCACGCTGCTGGTCGTGACGCCGGTGCCCTACGTGGATGCCTCGTCGTCCTCGGTGTTTCCGAACAAGTGGCATCGGATTGCCGTGGGCGCCG
>DASWIN010000030.1:0-1688 GCA_036397655.1 Nitrospiraceae bacterium
TGCGTCCCGTCACCTATGCGACCTTGCTGGCCCTCGCCGCCTGCACCGGCCTGCGGCTTTGCGAGCTGCTTCAGCTCGAGGTCGGCGCCCTCGATGTCGCGACGGGATGCTTGCGCGTGGCGCGCTCAAAATTGGGCCCGCCGCGGGTTATCCCGCTGCACCCCACCAGCGTGCGAGCCCTGCAGCGTTACCGGCAGATGCGTCTGCGCACCGATCCGCTGAGCCATCGTTTCTTCGTCGGACCGAAGGGTCGGCCCCTGCAAAAAACCAGCGTCGAGTGGACCCTGCGCAAGCTCGTGCGTGGGATCCCGCCAAACGGTGAGCGGCCTTCCGTCCGCTTCGTCGACCTGAGGCATTCCTTTGCCACGCACCTTATCGCCCGATGGAGCCGGGCGCGGCGGCCCGTCTCCCATCATTTGCTGCTGCTCGCTCGCTACCTCGGGCACCAAAATTTCCGCTCCACCTGGTGGTATGTCTCCCCTGAGCCCGAGGCCCTTGCCGCCGCGTCCGCACGGTTCGAAAAATACCACACCAGCCGGACTGAAGCTCGCTGATGACCCGCGACGACGCACTCCCGCAGCTTCTGCAGCGTTTCTTCACCGAACACCTGGTGAGCCAGCGCAACCTCAGCCGCCATACGATCGCCGCCTACCGGGACAGTTTCCGGCTGCTGCTGACTTTCTTGTCCAGCTCTTGCCGTGTGCCGCTGGACCGACTCTGCCTCGAGGCCTTGTCACCGGAGATGATCCTGCGCTTTCTCGACCATCTCGAGCGCAGGCGGGGCAACGCCGCGCGCACGCGCAATGTGCGCCTGGCGGCCATCCGCGCGTTCGTGCGTTTTGTCGTCGGCCAAGCCTGCCCCGAGCGCTTGGCCCAGGGCCATCGCCTGCTCGCGATCCCGTTGAAGCGGGCGCCAAAGCCGCTCGTGGGATTCATGAGTCGGGAGGAGGTCGAAGCCGTTCTCGCCGCCACCGATCCATCGACTTGGTCGGGACGGCGCGACCACCTCTTGTTCGCTTTCCTTTACAATACCGGAGCGCGGATTTCCGAAGCACTGTCCCTGCGGCCCGCTGACGTGCAGCAGCGTTCGGTCCGGCTCCATGGAAAAGGACGAAAGGAAAGGCAGGTCCCACTATGGGCGTCCACTGCACGCGAACTGCACCGGTGGTGTCGCTCCAACCAGATCAGGATCGATCAACCCGTCTTCACCAGCTCGCGCGGCGCGCCTCTCAGCCATGACGGCGCTGCCTATCGACTGACCCTTGCCGTGCGCGAGGCTGAGGCCGCCTGCCCGTCGCTCCGCGGAAAAAGAGTCACGCCGCACATGTTTCGTCATTCGACGGCCATGGCCATGCTCCAGGCGGGCGTCGCCCTTGAGGTTATCGCCTTGTTCCTGGGGCACGAAAGCCCGCTTACCACTCACGGCTATGTGGAGGCGGACATGAAGATGAAAGCCGATTGTCTGCGGCGGCTCGACCAGCCACCAGCACCACACCGACAGTCCGTCGAGCAACCTTCACGGATTCTGGCCTTCCTCCGGGCCCTGTAATTATTCCGAGTCGCAGCGCTGCCGCCTGGCCCCTGCGCCCCTCGCAGACACGGCCACCGCCCTCCGCCCAACTCGGCATAATCGCTCACTCGGCATAAAGATCATAGAGCAGGACATCGAATCTGGCGTTGAACAAATC
>DASWIN010000031.1:0-4541 GCA_036397655.1 Nitrospiraceae bacterium
GAATACGTTTGTACAGATACTTGACAGGTCAAAGCATATCAGGAGCTCGCCCCCGCGTACGACGGAGCCGCCTTGCTCGGGCGAGCGGTTACTATATGCAATCAGTAGGCGTAGGGCGCAATAGCGCAGCGTATTGCGCCAGGATAAATCGATGCGCACGGCGCACCCTACGGAGTGGGGCCATTAAAAGATCGAGCATCAGGTCATGATCAAGACCTGGTCGCTTTCCCTTTGGGCCTCATCGTCGGGAAGCGGCTGTATTTTTTCCTCCCTGACCCGTTTTGTTCATCCGCCCGGAGATTTTGTTGGAGCACCTTCCCCGCGGACAGCAGCAGCGACTCTTGCCCCGGCGCTGCGGCCAGCTGTATACCGATGGGCATCCCTCCCGCCGCACCGCACGGGACAGCGAGCGCCGGGAGACCGGTGACAGTCCAGAGCCCCTGAAGCAACGGCGATCCCGTTCCCTCGGCAAGGGCAGGCGCGATGCCGTCCGTGGCAATGTTGACGATGACGGTTCCAGGCTCCAGAAGCTGCATCAACGTGTTGGTCAAATCGCGCGCATAATCGATCGCGGCGGCATGTTCCGCGGAGTCGATATTCCGTCCGCGCACCACCAGCTCCCGCATCCGCTGGCTCATCAGCTCAGCGTGACGGTCGTAGTCCGCCCCGTGATGAGCCGCAATTCCCCGGCAGAGAAGCGTGAATATGCAATCCTCGATGCGATCGAAGTCCTCGGGCAGATCTACGGTCTTTACCGGTACGCCGGAACGCCGGAATGCGGCGGTGGCACGCTGGATCGCTTCGCTGCTCGCTTCTTGAACACGGTCGCGCAGCGGTCCGGTAACTTGCAGGACATTCGTGATTGGAGGCGCCGTATCCAGATCCGGCGGCGTCACCTCTACGCTCACCGGATCGAGCGGGTCATAGCCAAACGCCACGCGGCACGCCAGCGCGATGTCTTCCACGTGGCGTGCAATGGGGCCGACGTGGTCAAGCTCCTGCGCCAGCGGCATGCAGCCGCGGGTGCTGATCGCACCGCGCGTGGGTTTTAATCCCAGGACGCCGCAGTAGATGGAAGGGCGAACGATGGAGCCGATGCTTTGCGACCCGAGCGCCAGCGGCACCATCTCCGACGCCACCGCCGCCGCAGATCCGCTGGATGAGCCGCCGGGACTCCGGCGCGGATCGTGAGGATTGGTGGTGGGACCGGCAGCCGCAATGGCGTATTCAGTGGATACGGTGGTGCCGATGATGACGGCCCCGGCGGCTTTGAGCCTGGAGACAACTGCCGCATCCTCCGATGGGACACGGCCGGTATGAATCCGCGTTCCCCAACCGCAGTGGAAGCCCTCGACATCGAACGCTTCCTTGACGGCCACGGGCACGCCGTACAGGTGTTCATGTGCTTCCGGACGGCGCCGGTCCAGCTCACGGGCACGTGCCAGCGCTTGTTCCGGCTGCAGATCGACAAAAGCGCGGACCAGCGGTTCGCGTTCGCCGATGCGCGCGATACAAGCCGATACCAGCCGCTCCGACGTGATTTCCCCGCCCCGGATCGCGGAAGCAGCCCGAAATGCGCCCATGTACGGTAAATCAAACAGCGGCCGGCCTCCCTTCCTGATTGATTGTCTTGCTTAGCTCTTCATCAAGCTCGGAGTAGATTCGGCGCTCCAGGTCGCGGAACGCGTCCGAGGTAATTTCACGCGGGTGCGGAAGATCGACTCGAATTTCACGCTTTATCCTGCCCGGGCGCGCAGTCATGACCACAATGCGATCGGCCAGAAAAATTGCTTCGGGAACCGAATGTGTTATGAATACGATTGTTTTCTGGTGCTGTTTCCAGATGCGCAATAATTCTTGCTGAAGAAAACGGCGCGTCAACGCGTCGAGCGCGCCGAACGGCTCATCCATGAATATGATTGACGGCTCGGTCGCGAACGCCCGCGCGATCGCTGTACGCTGTTTCATGCCGCCGGAAAGTTCAGATACATGCTTATCTGCAAAATCCTGAAGATCGACCATTTTCAGGTACTTCATCGCCAGGGGGCGCCGCTCGGCGCGGGGTACGCCTTTACGTTCCAGGCCAAACTCCACGTTGCCGATCACCGAGAGCCACGGGAACAACGCGTAGCTCTGGAATACCATTCCGCGATCGATATCCGGCCCGGTTACCGGATCCCCTGCGACCCTGAGCGAACCCTGCGTCGGCTTGCTGAATCCGGCCAGCATATATAAAAGCGTGCTCTTGCCGCAGCCGGACGGTCCAACGACGACCACGAACTCGCCGGCTGCAATTTCCAGATCGAATTGTCGGAGAGCCTCTACCGCCGGTCCGGAACGGCTCTGGTAAATTTTCATCACACGCTCGATGGAGATCGGCTTGCCGGCAGTTGACCCCATGTGGTTCGTTTCCATGTCAGGCTTCCCAGGAGAATTGGCGATTGAGAAAGCGGAAGAATGCATCGAAGCACACACCCAAAACGCCAATCACGATCATCCCGACCAGAACCTGATCAGCACGGAGGATCTCCATGCCGTTGGCGATCAGATAGCCCAGGCCCGATCGGGCAGCCACGAGCTCAGCGGCGATGATTGCGGCCCAGCCGGTGCCGAACGCGATCCGCAGGCCAACGACGATGCTCGGGAGGGCGGCGGGGAATACCACCCGCCTGAACATCGACGCGGGATCGTTGCACCCTAGAACCTGCCCGGCGTGGATGATCACCGGGTCAATGCTCTTTACGCCTGCCACGGTCGAGAGAAGCGTAGGGAAGAAGGTGCCGATGAACACGATGAAGATCTTTCCTGACTCGCCGATTCCGAACCATAGTATGGCCAGGGGAATCCATGCGAGCGGTGAAATCGGGCGGAACAACTCAATCACCGGGTCCACCACTCGTTCCAGGCGCCTCGAGCGGCCCATCGCAAGTCCCAGCGGAATCGCGATGGTCGCCGACAACAACCATGCAAAGCCTACACGGCCCAGGCTGACGCCGGCATGGAGGAACAGCTCACCGCTGAGAGCGAGGCCATAGAAGCCTTTCGCTACGGCCCATGGCGGCGGCAACAGTGACGGGTGCGGCTTGTTGATGGTGACCACCAACTGCCAGACAATGACAATGAAAATAGCCGCATACAGGAAGGGCAGAGCCCTTCCTGCCACTGCAGAAAGGCGCCGCATCAGACTATCAATTCAGAGCAGCTGAATTCCGCTGCCTTACTTGACAGCAGCCATCGCTTTTTCTGCAAAGCTCGCGTCTACCTTCGGGTTGTCTTCGGGCTTCAGGATACCGGCCTCCTTGAGAAACCTGGTATAGGCATCCACCGTGGACTTCTCCGGAACGATATCCTCGTTGTAAACCGAGATGCCCTCGGACAAGGAGTAATCGATGACCTTGATGGGAAATCCGATCTGATCGCTCCACATCCTGGCCGCCCCCTTCGGGTCCTTGATGATGTGCCGGATCGCCTTGACGTTGGCTTCCACCAGCGCCTGGACCAGCTCCGGATTCGAGGCGATGAAGTCCTCCCGCGCATACTCACCGTTGCCGATGTAGTGGTTGGCCTTGATCGGCATGATTTTCTCGGCTTTGAGCAGCACCCGCGAATGACCGGCCGCCAGCGCGTTTGACACGTGCGGATCCCAGGTGATCCCGGCGTCGACAGATTTTTGCTCGAGCAGCGTCGGCACGTCCGAACCTTTGGTCTTGAACAGTTGAATATCGGACGACTTGAGTCCCGCGTCGGCCAACGCCTTGAGCAACAACGGATACTGCTGCGATCCCTCGCCGGGAAAGGCGACCCTTTTCCCCTTCAGGCCCGCGACACTCGTAATCGGCGAATCTAACGGGACCAGTATCGCCGTCTGCTCCAGAATCGAAATGGCGACCAGCTTCGCCGGCAAACGAGCGGCAGCGACGATAGCCGGTCCCATGCCCGCCGACGCCATCTGCAACTCCCCGGCGGCCATGGCCTGGTTCTCTGGTGCGCCGTAGGAAAAGCTGCGGAACTCGATCTTCACGTTATGTTTCTTTTCGATCGCATCGAGCAACCCGAGCGCCCGGGCGATGTAGATGGGCTGCGTGGCGGGCTGCACCCCGTAGTTGACTACTTGCTGTGCGGCGACGGGCTGCACGAGCGAGACGAGCGTGATCGCACCGATCAACGATGCTGCAAGACGTCGAGACATTGTCAGTTTCCTCCTTAATGACGAACGCTGGTGAATTCTGGAGTATACCTAATTCTTCTTCTACCCCATTTCTGAGGTTTTATAGCTGGATTTCTGAAAATAGCGAAACTGTCCCCCGAAATCCGCCGCGGCAGGAGCTCGCTTGCGAGCGAAGGCGGCGTGCACCGAACAATCTGAAAAGATTCGTCCGCAAGCGGACTCCTACAGCGGGCGAACGATGCGTGCACGAAGCCAATCCCTTGCCCCCGGTAGGAGCTCGCTTGCGAGCGAACGCGGCGGGCACTGAACAATCTGAAAAGATTCGTCCGCAAGCGGACTCCTACAGCGGGCGAACAATGCGTGCACGAAGCCA
>DASWIN010000032.1:0-2515 GCA_036397655.1 Nitrospiraceae bacterium
GCTGCGGCCGGTGATGATGACGGCATTAGTCGCGAGTCTTGGCTTTCTGCCCATGGCGCTGGCCACGAGCATGGGGGCCGAGGTTCAGCGTCCACTCGCCACCGTGGTCATCGGCGGCCTGATGACGTCAACAGCCTTGACGTTGCTTGTTCTCCCGGCTCTCTACGAGAAATTTTCCGCACTCAATTCGTGGAAGGGATCATTGTGAGAAGAAACCTTATCAGTCTTCACTCGCCCTCTATGGGAACAAACAGGATCGTACCCTGGCGGTTGATCAGCAGCAGCGTGAGGTCTTTGGGTTTGATCGGCTCGACGAGCCGCTGGTAGGTCTGCAGATCGGACACAGGCTTGCGGTTTACTTCCAGGATCTGATCGCCCATGGAGATACCGGCCGACTCCGCCAGGCTGCCTTCCTCGACCGCCGTGACGACCACGCCGGCGGTCGAACTGAGCCCGAGCTGGCGTGCGACCGGCGGCGTGACTTCCTCGACAAGCAGGCCGCCGAGGGGGTGCCCCATGGTGACGCCCTGCGCGATGGCGGCGGCCCGTCTCGTGCGCTCACGGGGGGCTTCCTGGATCACGAGGTCCACATGGATGGGTTTGTTGTCCCGGATCAGATCGAGTTTGTGCCTGCTGCCGATCAGTGCCAGCGCGATGACGTTCCGCAGTTTGCCGGAGTCCACGACATCCTTGCCGTCAAACCGCAGCACGACATCGCCGCGCCTGAGCCCGGCTTTTTCCGCCGAACCTTTGGAGAAGATATCCGTGACGATGACGCCCTTCACATCCGGCAGCCGGAAGATCTTGCTCAAGAGCGGCGTCACGTCCTGCGTATTGGCGCCGAGAAATCCGCGCACCACCCGGCCGGTCTTGAGCAGGCTCTGCATCGCCGCGCGCGCCATGTTGCTGGGGACCGCAAAACCGACCCCGACGCTGCCGCCCGTCGTGCTGGCGATCGCCGTGTTGATGCCGATCAACTCGCCCTTGACGTTCACCAGCGCGCCGCCTGAATTGCCGGGATTGATCGGCGCATCAGTCTGGATGAAGTCTTCGTAGTCGGCCACGCCGACATCCGCCCGCCCGACCGCGCTCACGATGCCGAACGTGACCGTCTGGTTGAGGCCCAGCGGGTTCCCGATCGCCAGCACGAAATCCCCGACGGCGAGCTTGCTGGAATCCCCCCACGGCACGATCGGCAGTCCGCTTGCCTCAATCTTGACGACCGCCACGTCCGTTTTGGGATCGGTCGCCACGACGTGTCCCTTGAATTGACGCCGGTCCGCGAGCAGCACCTCCACGTCCGCGGCGTCCGCGACGACATGGTTATTGGTGATGATGTAGCCGTCGGAGGAGACGATGACCCCGGAGCCCTGTCCGTACTGTCGGCGCGGCGCCGGCTGGGGGAACAGGCCGAACGGCAGGCCCTCGTCGCTGAAGATCGGATCGCGCACGACCACCGTGGACGCGATATTCACCACCGCGGGGGTGGCTTTCGAGGCCGTGCTCTTGATCTGCCCCTGAAGATCGGACAAGACCGAGGACGACGGTCTCTCGGCCGAGATCGCGGGTGCGCCTCCCCACAGAAGGCCCAATCCGATCAGGCCGATCAGGCCGGCCAGGCCGGCCAGGCCGACGATCAGATGACGCGCAGCGTGCTCCATGTCTTTACCGTTTTTTATCGGATGCCAGGATGCTGGCGATGACGGCTTTCAAATTCTCCGGATTCAGATTCTCGCCTTCGATCTTGATATTCCCGTCCAACAGCACTGTCGGCGTGTACTGGACCTTGATCCGCTCGCCCCACTTACGTCCGGCGTTCATGGCTTCCGCGGGCTTCCCGCTGGCGAGTCCGGCTTCGAACGCGACAGGGTCGAGGCCGACTTCCCTGACCAGGGTTTCCCGGATCACCTTGTCGAACACGTGCAGGCCGTCCTTGTGGATCGTCCGGAACAGCGCTTTTTTCATCTCCACGCCCTTGCCCATGGCCCTGGCCTGCTCGTACATCTCGAAGGCCGTGGGAAGCTTGCCGTCGATCACAGGAAAACTGACCATGTTGACTTCGACCTTCCCGCTGAACTCCTTTTCGATGAACGGCACCAGCGCCTGCTCGAAGGCATGGCAATGGGGGCAATAGAAGTCGGCAAACTCGGTGAGCTTGACCTTGCCTGGTTCGTGCGTGGAGCGCTCCTTCAGGAGTTCATACTTTCCGGCCGGCTTCGGCGGCGCGCCTGCGTCGACGCCTCGCGGCGCAGCCGGTCCCGCCCACGCCGCACCTCCCGCCATCCCCCCGACCAGCGCCATCAGCAGCCATCCCATGATCGTGTATCGACGCATGCACTCCTTCCTTTCTCGATTGTCTTTTCGGCAACTGCGTAACCCGCCGAGCCTACTCCGCCGAAGCAGCTTCGGCTGCGAAGGCCGGGAGCACATCCGCCTTCGCCAAGGCTACGACGGATGCCCGCCTCACAGCAGCCACAAGTTACTCCCGTGACTCTCTGCGAAGGCGGGCAAAAAC
>DASWIN010000033.1:0-2741 GCA_036397655.1 Nitrospiraceae bacterium
GACGCCGAGGACGACATGGTCCGCCGCGTCTGCGCCGGGCTCGAGGCGCGCCGTCACATGATCCCGTGGGAGGGCGCGGGCCCCCTGCCGCTCGACCGCATGTGCCGGGACACACCCGAAGGCCCCCTGGACGTGCCGCTCCACCCGGCCGCCGAGGCGTTCTGGAAGGAGCAAGGGTATCTCTAGGGGCGGTCGGAGGCAGCGGCGAATATCGTCGCCATTCGCCTGCTCGGCGCCCCCGGCCGTCAGCGGCAACCGCCGCTGGTTCACTTCGATCCGATCCAGTGCTTGTCCGAGATGTTGACCATGATCCCGTTGGGATCCCAGCATCTGCCGTCGCTCGCGCGGCCGCCGTTCCCGATCAGCCTTTTCGCGGATCCCTCCCGTTTCAGGTCACATTCTTCAAGACGCGCGATTCGTTCAGGCCGGATCGACGGCGCCCGGCCGTGCCCCAGCCCACGACCGATGCCATCTGGCCAAGCCGGCGCTCAGTGCCGCGCTGGCTTGGCCAAACTCCGCGGGCGCTCGCCCCTTGAAGCCTTTACTTAGCTTTCTTCTTGCGAATGATCGAGCGCAGCCGGTTCACGTGAACCGTGTCGAGCGACCAGGTCTCATTGACCATCGCCTGGATGTTCTCGCCGCGGATGAACGCGATGTCCACCCGCTGTTTCCTAGCATCGGCGAGGAACGCGGCATCCTCCACCATCGCCGCATAGGCCTTGCGCAGGGCCGCCACCCTGTCGATCAGTACGCCGGGGCCGACGACCATGGGCCGGCCGAGGATCGCTACCGACGTATAGGCCCTGGCGATCTGCCGGTCTTCCTCGCTCTTCACGAGATCGACCAGGAGCGGCACGTCCTTGAGCCTCGGATCGTCGATCGGCTTGAGACTAAATTGGAGGACGGGTATCAATTTTCCGTCGCGCAACCAGTCGGGCTTGATCGCCTTCCACGCCGCCCATGCCTGACTGGCTCGGCCATGGATCTCGCCACTCTCCATGGCAAGGTTGATAGCATCACCGCCCTTGTATCCCTGCACTACCTTGATTCTCGTGCCGAGAAGGGCGTTCATGAGGAACGCGTTGGTTGCGTCCATGGAACTGATGCCGCCCGCGCCCATGATCGCCCCCTCGGTTTTCATATCCTCGAGCGACTTGATGGGAGCCGTGTGAAAGAGGGTCGGCACGGAAACCGCGTCCATGGCATTGCCGATCCAATGGAACCTAGTGGGATCGTAGCGGGCACTCTTCTCCCTAAACAGAGCAGTAAAAATGATACCGGGAACGACCGCGCCCAACACCGAGCCATCCTGTGGTGCGACGTTATAGAGGTGATTACTGGCGATTAGGCTGCCACCGCCTGGCATATTCTGCACGAGAATAGGGGGATTGCCGGGGATATGGCGCGCGATGTGACGCCCCGTCAGCCGTCCCATGAGGTCATAGCTGCCGCCAACGGCCGTACCAACCAGTATCTTGAGAGTATTCTTCGAGTAGAAGTCCCGTACCGATTCAGCCCTTGGTGCCGTGGCACAAATTCCAACAGCCACGCCTGCGCAAGCCCCAACCAACGCTCTGAATAAACCTGAATCCTGCATGATTCTCCTCCCCTCGTTCATGGCCGGTATTCGCTGGGTGGCTCGTCTCCGCGATCGGTTCACTTCGATCCGACCCAGTACTTGTCCGAGACGTTGACCATGATCCCGTTGGGATCCCAGCACCTGCCGTCGCTCGCGCGGCCGCCGTTCTCGATCAGCCTTTCCGCGGCCCCTTCCTTGTCGTCCACGACGAAGCCGAGATGGTGGATACCGACGAAGTCCTTGCAGTCGGTGCTCGTCAGGTCGGCCGGCGGCGTCAGCGTCAGGTTGATGGTGCCGTCGGAGAGGCAGATGCTCCTCTCGGATTCCTTGACGCGCTCGAGCCCGAACGTCTTCTCGTAGAAGAGGGCCGCGGCCTGGATGTCCTTCACGGACATCGAGATGTGACGCAGCTTGTCCATCGCATTCCTCCCGTGCCAGTTCACGTTCTTCTGGACGCGTCATTCCTTCCGGCCCGATCTCCGGAGCCCGGACCGACACCGGGCCGTCACCGGGCAAGGGTGGATTATAGCAAGATCGAGACAATCCATGTGATGGATCCGGCTGAGCCCGGATCCACCGGCCCGACGGCGGGCCGATTCATGCCCGGCACGCGGCGTCGTGGTTTTCTGGGATCATAAGAATTCACAATAACATCATAATGAAAGATTATTGGACCGCGCGCTCCTCCGGGGGATAGGTCAACGCAACGGTGCCTGGACCCCTCGATGACCGGCGCGTCGATGACCGGCGCGCTTGCGCCGGCGCCCTTGCCGAGGTCCGGGACGGCAATGCGGGGGAAACGGAACGCCATGGCCAAGCCTAAAATGCGTCTCGGGTTTCGCGAGCCGGAAATCGATACCAATCGGCCCTTCGTCGACGGGACCGTGACGGTGGAGGGCTTCGACCTCGAGATCGGCCGATTCCGGGGCCCCGAACATATCGACGCCTGGGACGCGAGCTTCGGGGGTCTCATGGTCACCAAGGGGAACGGCGATCATCCCTACGTGTCCATCCCCGCCTTCCCCAACCGCAAGTTCCGCCTGGCCTATATTTTCGTGAACAGCGAGGCCGGCATCGACACGCCCAAGGACCTGGAGGGCAAGCGCGTCGCCGTGTTCGCGCGCGACAACACGGCCGGGATCTGGTCGCGTGGCGCCCTGCT
>DASWIN010000034.1:0-13892 GCA_036397655.1 Nitrospiraceae bacterium
GACGCCGACCAGAAGTGCGCCGGCCAGCCCGGGCCCGCTCGTCACCGCCACGGCCTGAATATCGGTCCATGCCATGCCCGCCTTGCGAAGCGCTTCCGCGGCGATGGTGTCCACCGTCTCGATGTGGCGTCTCGCGGCCAGTTCGGGGACCACCCCGCCATAGCGCGCATGCACGTCATGCTGGGAGCACAGCACGCTGGACGCGATCCGCCCCTCCCCTGTGACGACGGCGGCGGCGGTCTCGTCGCAGGAGGTTTCGATGGCGAGAATGACAGGATAGGCGGATGGTGCGCGTATCGTAGGTGTCACGACGGCAGTGCGGGGGCAAATTGACTGTGGGTACGGAGGATGGTCAAAAAGGCTGCCTTCTCACCCGCCCACCCCGCACGTTGTCGCACCCACCCACCCCGCGCCTGTCGAGACAGTCGCTCTTCCACGGGGACGCGTGCTTTTCCCGTGGCCGGCCGCAGCAGCGAAGGACGAGGAGGTACATACCAAGCTTTGCTTGAACCGCTCGCTTCAATCACATGCGAGCGGATAGTTGCTTTGCCGCCAGCGGGCTTGATTCGGTGCGTTGAGGACTTGAGCGACGTGAGAACGACGCTGGAAGCCTTTTTCAACATCCTCACTGCAGGGCCGGGGCCTTTCTCAGACCCCAGCCAGGACTTCTTCCTCGATAAAGGCAGGCGCGTCGTCCTTGAGCACGACCTTGAGCTTGCGCGTGTCCTTGAAGCGGCCCCGGATCAACTCTTCCGACAGCGGATCGCCGATGCTCTTCTGGATGGTCCTGCGCATCGGCCGCGCGCCGTAGAGCGGCTGGTAGCCTTCCTTGATGAGCCACTGCTTCACCTCGTCGGTGATCTCGAGCTGGACGCCCTTGTCCAGGAGCCGCATGTTGAGCTCCTTGATGAGGATGTCGACGATGCTGAAGAGGTGTTCCTTTTCCAGCTGGTGGAACACGACCACTTCGTCGATCCGGTTCAGGAATTCCGGGCTGAACGACCGCCGCAGTTCGGCCAGGACGTCATCCTTGATCCTCCGGTTTTGCTCGGCCTCCGCCTGCTGGAACCCGAGCGACACGCCCTTCTGAATGAGCTTGGTGCCCAGGTTCGAGGTCATGATCACGACTGTGTTCTTGAAATCCACCTTGCGGCCCAGGCTGTCCGTGAGCACACCGTCGTCCAGCACCTGCAACATCACGTTGAAAATGTCCGGGTGTGCCTTTTCGATTTCATCGAACAGGACGACAGAATAGGGCCGCCGCCGGACCCGCTCGGTCAGTTGCCCGCCCTCTTCGTACCCGACGTAGCCGGGAGGAGCTCCGAACAGGCGCGAGCTGGTGAACTTTTCCTGGTATTCCGACATGTCGATCCGGATCAGCGCATCCTCGGAATTGAAGAGGAACTCCGCCAGCGCTCTTGCCAGCTCGGTCTTGCCGACCCCCGTCGGGCCGAGGAATATAAAGGAGCCGATCGGCTTCTTGGCCTCTTTGAGGCCGGCGCGCGAGCGGCGGATGGCCCGGCAGACAGCCGAGATCGCCTCATCCTGGCCCACAATGCGCTTATGCAGGAAATCTTCCATGTGCAGGAGCTTCTGCGATTCCTCTTCTTCGAGTTTGAAGAGCGGAATGCCGGTCATCTTGGAGACGACGTAGGCAACGTCCTCCTTGGTGATGACGGGCTTGTTCTTTTCCTGGTTCTTCTTCCATTCACGCTTGGATTCTTCCAGGAGCTTCCGCAGGCGTTCTTCCTCCTCGCGGAACTTGACGGCCTCCTCGAAGTTCTGCTGCGAAATGGCCACTTCCTTCTCGCGCGAGACCTTCTTGAGTTCCTGTTCCATCGCCTTGAGCTCGCCCGGCAGCGCATAGGTTTGCAGCTTCGCGCGGGAGCCGGTTTCGTCGATCAGGTCGATCGCCTTATCGGGCAGGAACCGGTCGGTGATGTAGCGGTCCGACAGCTTGACGGATTCCTGGATCGCCTCTTCGGTGATCTCGACGCCGTGATGCTCCTCGTAGCGGTCGCGCAGGCCCTGGATGATCCGGATCGTCTCCTCGACGCTGGGCGGCTGCACGTAGATCGGCTGGAACCGCCGCTTGAGCGCGCCGTCCTTTTCGATGTGTTTCCGGTACTCGTCCAGCGTCGTCGCGCCGATGCACTGGATTTCGCCGCGCGAAAGGGCGGGCTTGAGCATGTTGGACGCGTCGATCGAGCCTTCGGCCGCACCGGCCCCGACGAGCGTGTGCAGCTCGTCGATGAAGATGATGATGTTCCCCGCCTGGGTGATCTCCTTCATGACCACTTTCAGGCGTTCCTCGAACTGGCCGCGATATTTCGTGCCGGCCACCAGCGAGCCGAGGTCCAGCGCGATGACGCGGCGCGCGAGCAGATTGTCGGGTACTTCCGACGCCACGATCCGCTGGGCCAGGCCCTCGACGATCGCAGTCTTGCCGACGCCGGACTCCCCGATGAGCACGGGATTGTTCTTCGTCCGCCGGCTGAGAATCTGGAGCACGCGCTCGATTTCATCCGACCGCCCGATCACCGGGTCGAGCTGGCTTTCCTGTGCCAGCAGGGTCAGGTCACGCCCGAATTCATCCAGCGCCGGCGTGTTGGACTTGCGGTCCCGCTCACGCGGAGCGGACTTGCGCAGGAACGTCACCGTCAACTGCCGCGCAGTCAGGAGGTTGGCGCCGAGGCTTCGGAGAATCTTGCCGCCGATGCCCTCCTCTTCGCGCAGGAGACCGAGCAGCAGGTGTTCGCTGCCGATGTGGTTGTGGCCGAGCAAACGGGCTTCTTCGACGGCGTACTCGATGACTTTCTTGACGCGCGGGCTGAATGGAATCTCGCCGAACGTCATGGTCGTGCCGCCGCCCGGGAGATTGCGCTCGATTTCGAGGCGGATCTGTTCGGAGGACAGCCCCATCTTCTTGATGATGGTCAGGGCGATCCCGTCGGTTTCACGAAGTATGGCTAAGACCAGATGCTCCGTACCCAGATAGTCGTTCTGGTGGCGCTCGGCTTCCTCGCGCGCCAGGATGATGATCTTTCGGCCCTTATCCGTGAATCGTTCGAACATCCCGCCTCCTTTGGTGGTCCCGATTGATGGTGGAACGACGGAAGTTATCGATAATCTAGGGCAATTCTATCGGTCGGAAGGCATTCTGTCAAGACCACGACGGTACTCCGCCGTATCGGAGCGCGCCGGGGATTTTAAAATCCGGATTGCATGTCTGTCATTGACAGGAAATTCATGCCCCCGATACAATCCGTGTCCACTTTTCCCGTCCGTCGCCAGATCGTTCGTGTTCGTTGAAGATCGGAACTCATGAAGGTCATCGGGATCCTGACCAAGCCGAAGTTTCCCCACATGAAGGCCACGCTGGCGCAGCTGGTCGCATGGCTGCACGAGCATGGGAAAGATGTGGTGCTCGATCCGAAAACCGCCGCTCTCCTGGGCCGCACGGCGTCCCGGTACGGGGGACGGATTGCCGGCAAGGCCGACATGGTCCTGGTGCTCGGCGGCGACGGCACCATGCTCAACGCGGCACGGCTGGTTGAGGAACGGAGCGTGCCGATCCTGGGCATCAACATGGGAGGACTGGGATTTCTCACGGAGGTCGGAGGCGAAGACCTGTATAAGACGCTGGAGCGGGTGTTCGCGAAGGATTATTCGATCGAAGAACGGCTGATGCTGCGGGCGTGCCTGGACCGACGCGGCAAGCGCGTCACCGACGCGACGGTGCTGAATGACGTGGTGGTGACGAAGGGCGAACTGTCGCGCATGATCGCCATGACAATCGCGATCGACGGGCAGTTTGTGACGAGCCTGAGGGGCGACGGGCTGATTCTCTCGACGCCCACCGGCTCGACCGCCTACTCCATGTCGGCCGGCGGACCGATCGTCAGCCCCTCTGTCAACGCGCTGGTGGTCACCCCGATCTGCCCCCACACGCTGACCCATCGTCCCCTGCTCGTGCCGAGCACCGCCACGCTGGCGATCACGCTGACCAGCCACGACAAGGGCGCCATGGCGACGTTCGACGGTCAGGTCGGCGTGGCGATGACGGAGGGCGACACGGTGACGATCACGCCGTCCAAGCACAAGACCAAGCTGATCCGTTTCCCTGAGAGAACGTACTACGATATGTTGAGGCGGAAACTGAAGTGGGGCGGAGAGTAGCCGCGCGGCTGATTCGGGTTAGCGAACCGACGCGTGGGATTTGTCGACGAGGTGTTCTATCCTGGCCAGCATGTCGGTGTTCGTGGCGAATTTGAATTCGCCGATGCAGTCGGCGGTCGCGGGGTGATTTTTTTCGGCCGCTTCCAGGGCCCGCAACCCCTTCACATCCACGACCTTCGTTCCGCGGGCTGAGAGAATCTGCTGAAGTTTCTTGAGCACCTGGCCGGCTCCGGATGTCGGCAGCGGAGATCGCGTGCCGAGATAGCGTGTGACCACTTCGGCGCACCATTCCCCGTCTCGCTTGGCCACCCCGACCAGGCCCTCGCTGGCTTTGCGCGCCCATCCGGTCAGAAACACGCCTTCGACGATCTTTCCCGAGGTTTCATCGTAGGCCTGGAAGAGCGAATCATCGGGGTCGTTGGCGGTCTTGGCCGGATTGGTCACGAAAATCCCGTTCTTATAGGGAAGACCGACCGTTTCATCCACCTTGTCGCCCACGGCAAACACGACACTGTCGATTGGAAATTCGTAGAGCTGCTTCAGGCCGACCGCGGCCGTGTCCTCCCCCTTGGGCTCCAGCTTGGTTTCTTCGAGTTCGAGGGCGCGCACGCGGTTCGACGCATCGACGAGGACGCGTTTCGGGGACGCAAGGAATCGGAAGCCCATCCTGGTCTCGGAGGTTTTGGGTTCGCACTTGGTGAATTCATCGGTCATGCCCTTGAACAACTCGTCCGGTTTCTGACCGGCGGCTTCCAATCGTGGCCGGATTCGGTTGAATTCCTGCTTCAGCCCCTCGAGATCCATGTGCGAACAGACGGCCCGGATTTCCTTCGGGTTGTACTTCCGCTCCGCCGGTCCGCGCCGTGCGATCGCGGTGACCCGTTCGATCTTCTTGTAGCGGATGAGCCAATGGGCGATGTCCACCATGACGTCGCCGACGCCGATGATGGCGACGTGTTTTCCCATTTCAAACGGCCGGTCGCCGAAGCCCGGCAGCTGGTTGAAATGGTAGACGACGTCCTTTGCATGGTAGACGCCCTTGGCCGAATCCCCCTCCACCCCGATCGCCTTCGTGCCCTGCGCACCGATGGAAAATACAACGGCGCTGGCGCCAAGGCCTCGCAGTTCCTCCACGGATAGGTCTTTCCCCTTGCCGACCGAGACATTGCCGAAGTAGCGGACATTCGGCTTCTCGAGCATATCCCAGTATTGTTTCCTCAAACCTCCGCGCAGCTTGAATTTGTTTGGGAAGATGCCGTATTCGGCCAATCCTCCGAACTTGATGTCACGGTTGAGGACAATTACCTCATGGCCGGCCTTGGACATCATGTTGGTGAGGGCCATCCCGGCCGGCCCTGCGCCGACGACGACGATGGTGTGTCCGGCGGGTGCGCTCATAAACCTCAACGCGGTATAAAATTGCGCGAAAAACGTGCGGACGGTACCACACAAGGCCGCGAATTGTCAAAACATCTCAGCGTTTAGGCTGGCGATCTGCTCAGGAAGGTTCGAGAGAGATTTTCAACGGCATCGATGGGCTATCCCCCGGCACTACCGACCGGCCCACCCGGCTTCGTCATCCGCCAGGGATCCATGATTTTCTCCAGCCGCTTTTCCTGGACGAGCTTCTGTTCCCTGGCCACCTGACGGACCGTCTTGCCGGTCTTGTAGGCTGTCTTGGCCACTTTAGCGGCGGCATCGTAGCCGATTTCCGGCGCAAGCGCCGTGCACATGGCTAGACTGCCTTCGATCGAATCCTTGCATCGCTGCTCGTTGGCCTGGATGCCATCGATGCAGCGAACGGCCAAATTGCCGGACGCGGTCGCCAGCAGCTCGATCGACTGCAGCAGGTTATAGGCCATCACCGGCAACATGACGAGCAGCTCGAAGTTGCCCGCCTGCCCTCCCACCGTGATCGTCACATCGTTGCCGATCACCTGCGCGCAGACCATTGTGACGGACTCGGCGATGACCGGATTGACCTTGCCCGGCATGATGGAGGATCCGGGTTGGGTTTCCGGCAGGTTGATTTCGCCGAGTCCGCAGCGGGGACCGGACCCGAGCCAGCGGATGTCGTTGGCAATTTTCATGAGGCTGACCGCGATCGTCCTCAACTCCCCGCTGGCCTCCACGACGGAGTCCTGGGCCGACTGGGCCTCAAAGTGGTTGGCCGCTTCTTCGACCTTGCAGCCGATCTCCTTGGAGACCAGCGCAAGCACCTTCGCAGCGAATGCTGGATGAGTGTTCAGGCCGGTGCCCACGGCTGTGCCGCCCAGGGCGACTTCCCGCAGGGCCTCCTGCGCCCGTTTGGCACGGTCGAGCGCCAATTCGATCTGCCGCGCGTAGCCGCTGAACTCCTGGCCGAGGCGGACCGGCGTGGCATCCTGCAGATGGGTGCGCCCGATCTTGACGATCTGGTTGAAGGCCCGCGCCTTGGCGTTGAGGGCCCGATGCAGCCGCTTCAGGGCCGGGATCAACCGGCGCTCGATCGTTTCAATCGCCGCCACGTGGATGGCGGTCGGGATCACGTCGTTGCTGGATTGGCCCTGGTTCACATGGTCGTTGGGATGCACCAGCTTGCTGCCGCGGGTGCCGCCCAGCAGTTCGGAGGCCCGGTTCGAGATGACCTCGTTGGTATTCATGTTGGTGGAAGTGCCCGAGCCGGTCTGGAAGATGTCCACCGGGAATTCGGCGTCCCACTTCCCGTCGATGACTTCCCGGGCGGCCTTGCGAACGGCGTCGGCGTGTTTCTTCTCGAGCGACCCCAGTGAATGGTTCACGGTTGCCGCGGCACATTTAATGAGGCCCATGGCGCGGATGAACGACCGGGGGAAGCGCAGGTCGCTGATCGGGAAATTCGCAATGGCGCGGGCGGTCTGCACACCATAATAGGCGTCGGCCGGCACGGCCAGTTCGCCCATGCTGTCGTGCTCGACACGAGTGGCTCCTGACGGTTTCACAGCCTGACCTGGTGTGCTCTTTTTCATGATGCGTGGTCGTCCCTCCTGCCTTCGTGAGGGAGGCATCTTATCCCCAGTATGCCGACGGCGACAAGCCAAAAAAAGAGGGCCTGCCATGCGGCAGGCCCTCTCACGACACGGCGTCACCAGTGATGGGTTAGCCGACTTTCACGTCGATGGCCTTCGGTTTTGCCTTCTCGGACTTGGGCAGGTGCAGGTGCAATACCCCGTCCTTGTATTCGGCCTTGACCTTGACGTCGTCCACGTGGTCCGGCAACGTGAAGCTCCGGACGAAGCTCCCGTAGGAGCGCTCCACCCGGTGATACTTCTTGCCCTTTTCTTCGATCTCATGCCGGCGCTCGCCCTGAATGGTCAGCACGCCGTCTTCGACCGTCACCTTGACATCCTCCTTCTTCACCTCCGGCAACTCCGCCTTGATCTGGTATTCCGCCTCCGTTTCGGCAATATCCACGGTCGGAATCCAATCAGCCAAGGTGATGGTTCCCTTGCCGTCGGTGGAACGGCCCGTCTGCCGGTTGAACGCCCGGTTCAACCGTTCAGACATATCCTCCAGCTCACAGAACGGGTCCCAACGCATCAATGCAGTCATCGTACACCTCCTGGTTGCAGTCGTTATAAGAACACGTCTGCTCTTCAGATAATTACGACTCGATGCGCGTCAAGAGTCAACGTGACGAATAGAAACAGCGCAGGCAGTCTTGACTCGGAGAAAGGAAGAGTTATCTAAGTCCCCTAACGTTGCTCGATGGGGACGTAGGGGCGGTTGTGCTCGCCGGAGTAGATTTGATCGGGCCGGAACAGTTTGTTCTCCCGCAACTGCTCGAACCAGTGGGCCAGCCAGCCGGCCACCCGCGCCATCGCGAAGATGGGAGTGAAGCAGTCCACCTCGATGCCCAGCTTGTCGTAGATGATGCCTGAATAGAAATCCACGTTCGGATAAATCTTTTTCTCCCCCAACAGGTCCGCCGCAACACGCTCGACCTCAAGCGCCACGTCGTACAGGGCGGACGAACCGCATTGCTTGAACAACTGTTCGCACAGGCCCTGGAGAATCACCGCCCGCGGGTCCTTCACTTTGTAGACCCGGTGCCCGAAACCCATCAGCTTTTCCTTGGCCTTCAGTTTGCGCTCGATATAGGGGCGGACCTTGTCGGGCGTGCCGATCGCGCGCAGCATCGTCACGACTTCCTCATTCGCGCCCCCGTGCAGTGGGCCCTTCAATGAGCCGATGGACGACGCGACGACGGTATAGGGATCGGCCAGCGTCGACGCCGTGATCAGACCGGTGAAGGTCGAGGCGTTCATCGTGTGCTCGGCATGCAGCACCAGGCAGGCGTCCAGTGTGTCGCCGGCGATGCGTTCCGGAACGCGATCAGCGAGCATGTAGAGGAAATTCTGGCAGAAATCCAACTCGTCACGGGGTGGAATCGCATCGTCGCCCCTCCGGATGCGGGCATGGGCCGCGATGATCGTCGGCATCTTGGCGATCAGCCGGATGGCCGACCAGTAATTGTTGTCGATGTCCTTGACGTTCCGGCCCGGATAGAACATGCCCAACGCCGCCACGGCGGCTTGCAGGGCATCCATGGGATGCCCCTGCTCGGGCAGGCATTTGAGCAGGTCCACGAGCTTGAACTTGATCCGGCGGTGATGGGTGATGTCGTCGGCGAACTGCGCCAGCTCGTGCTGTGTGGGCAGGCGGCCCGAGAGCAGGAGCGACGACGTTTCCAGAAAGGAGGACCTGGCGCAGAGGTCTTCGATGCGGATGCCGCGATATTCGAGAATGCCGCGCTCCCCGTCCACGTCGCTGATGGCAGATTTGGCGGCGGGTACTCCGGCAAGGCCGGGCATGAAATCATGCGGCATGGGGTCCCTTCCTCTGCGCAAACTCGTCGCGACTGGATTGAATTCTAGGAGCCAATTGGTGGGAGGTCAAGTGGAGCCTCTCCCGTACAGGTAGGAGTTGCGGTATACTACGCACACAGAAATATGACGGTTCGTATCCTCCTGATAGTGGGCATTCTGGCATTGGTGGCGGGACCTGTGTGGCCGCAGGGCGATCCACCCCTCATCTATGCCGTGGTGACCAAGGTTCCGAAAGACCTTGGCAAGGTTTCTGCGCGCGTATTTGCGGCGGGCCAGGTCACGGACGGCGTGCTTCTCGTGCCGGATCACATTGTCCACAACCCGGTCTGGCGAGCATTAGAAATATGCCATTCCGTGAGGGCTGAAGGCTGGAAGACCCCGGACGGATACAAGCTGGAGACCGCCAGGGTGATTGATTCCAGCATGCTGCCCTTTGAGCTGCAGGGTGTGGCGGGGGACTGTCTGATCAGGAAGGCCCTTGACGTGGCGCCGATGGCGGACTGATGGGCTAGTGACGAGTGACAAGTGACCGGTGACGAGTGATAAAGAATGCCGGATTTGGTTGTGCGAAATTCCTGTCACGTGTCACACGTCACCTGTCACTCACGCCGTGCAGGCCGGGCAGGCCGTCGGCTCCTGCTCCGAAGCCGCCTCCTCGGCGGTCAGCGGGAAGAACTGATCGCACTGCTTGCAGTGGCGGATTTCAAAAAACCCCACCCCCTTCTCGTCGATCTCCGTCGGCAGCAAGAGTTCCAACGGATCGTAGCCCAGCACGATCCCATCCTCAAACTTCACCAATGCCAGCCGTTCGTTGAAGACTTCAAAGGTCGCTTCCTGGCCTTTCCGATCATGAATATGGCCGACGACGAAGACCGGCTGGCCCTTGCGCTTCGTCTGCAAGTCTTTCAGCACCCGCTGCGTCGGGGTCGCAACGGAGAAATTCCCACTTGAACTGGTTCCTGCTGTCGGCATAGGCTAATTTTCAAGAAAGGCAATAGGCAATGGGCTATGGGTTAATTCGTGTTTCTATCGCCAATCGCCTATAGCCCATAGCCTTACTCCAATTACCATGCGGCAAAAAACGGCGTCAAGGTAGCAACGAAAGGATTGTGCCAGATGGCGAAAATTACCATCTATCAGAAACCAACCTGCTCCACATGCCGGGAGGCCGTGAAACTGGTCCAGGCCAGCGGGCAGTCATTCACAACCATCAATTATTACGAGCAGCCGTTTACCAAAGTGCTGCTCAAAGGACTGCTGAAGAAAGCCGGATTGCCGGTCAAGGATCTTCTCCGCACCAAGGAAGACATCTATAAGGAATTAGGTCTGGCAAGGAAACAGGTTTCGGAGGATGAGCTGATCGACCTGATGCTCAAGCATCCTGATCTGATACAACGACCATTGGTGGAAAAAGGTGAACAAGCAATCCTGGCGCGACCGGCGGAGACTGTAAAGAAGCTGCTCTAGGAATGGTGGGCGATTCTCACTTTGCCGTTCTTATGATCCACGCTGACCGAGACTGTTCCTTCCAATACTTGTACGAGTAACTCCCCTGCCAGTTTGCGACGCCACCCGGAGAGGATGGGAAGGTCGAGCTGTTCCCGGTCGTGCTTGGCCTCGACGAGCGCCTGTAAGTCGGACGAGGTCGCGAGGAGCGTGGGCGCAATGTGCTCCTCATTGGCCCGGGCCTTGAGGACGGCTTGCAGGAGATCCACCAGGCCTGCCGATTCCGGTTCGGGCCGTTTGGACGGCGCCACCTCTGGCCACTCGGACGGAGGTACGGCCAGACCGCGTTGAATGGCGGCGAGGATCGCCTCTCCCCGCTTGTCCACTTCGTTGCCATGGAGGCCGCGGACGCCCTTCATCGCCTCGACCGTCGGAGGAGGCCGGCGGGCCAGCTCGACGAGGACTTCGTCCCGGATGACGCGGCCGCGCGGCACGTTCCGGCGCTGAGCCTCTTCGTCGCGCCAGGCGGCCAGTTCGCGGAGGATGGCCGCGTTTCTCGGCTTCAGGTTGTCCCAGCCCCTGATACGCTGGTAACGTTCGCGCGGGTCCCTCGCTGTCGTGCCGAGCACCGTCCGCAGGCGATCGAACTCTTCCCGCACCCACTCCATCCGTCCGAGCGAGTGCAACCGCTTGAGCAAATGATCGTGGATGGCGAACAGGTACTGGACGTCCTCGAAGGCGTAGGCCAGTTGATCCGGCGTCAGCGGTCGCTGGCTCCAGTTGGTGAAGGTATGCGCCTTTTCGAGCTTCTGGCCGCTGACTTTCTGCACAAGCTGGCTGTAGGCCACCTGCATCCCATAGCCCACCATCGAGGCGGCCATCTGCGTGTCGAAGAACGGCGTCGGAATCTGTCCCGTGTGCACGGCGAGCAGCTCAAGGTCCTGGCGCCCGGCGTGGAAGACTTTTTCGATCTTCGGGTTCGCCAGGATCTCGCCCAGCCCGTCCAGCGTCTCAAGCGCCGGCACGTCCACGACGGCGCAGGTGTCGCCGACGGCCACCTGGAGCAATTCAAGACGCGGAGTGAACCGGTCTTCTCCGATAAATTCAGTGTCCAAGCCGATCCGATGCGCGCCGCGCAGTTGGTCGCAGAGCGTCGCAAGGCTCTCGCGATCGCGAATGTACCAGCCGTGGGGGACAGGTGTCGTCACGGTCGTTATTCGGAGGGGGTGTAGGTGCCGCGCGCGCCGGTCTGCGGATCCGTGTTGCTCAGGCTCAGGTACTCCTTCAACAACTGATAGGATTCGAGGATCCGGCGCAACTGTGGTTCAGAACTGCGGTCGCCCTTGCGGGCGTCGGGATGAAATTTCTTTGCCTTCTCGCGAAAGGCTTTCGTCACGGCCGCCATCGAGCTGCCGAATTCAAGTCCCAGGGCTTCATAGGCTTCGCCCGCCGTATTCACCTCGCCCGGCTGGCCCGGTATCGCCCCGCCTCCCCCGCTGGCGGCCTTGAAGAAGTCGGTCAGGTTGATCTTGCGGCGGCGGCGGCGCGGCCGCTCGCGGACTTCGCTGTCCAGTTCGTCGTAGCGGTCTTCGAGAAAATCCAGCCGGGCCTCCAGCCGCTGCGCGCTCGAGAGGTCGCCGACCAGTGACAGGTCGCCTTCGATGGTTTGAAGAGAATGCTCGATCTCCGCCAAGCCCTGCTCGATGCGAAAGTAGCTGTCCACCCGATCCTGCATCATCGTGTCCATGGCCAGGTCGAGACTGTCCTCGGACTTGGCCTTGAGCTCGGCGATGCGGCGCAGCATGCCTGTTCGATATTTGCCGAGCTTTCTGAAGTCAAAAGGCATGAGCCTCCTCTGAAAGTCGCGCGCATTTTAGCATACCTGAACGCGATTGCCTGGAAGAAAACGGTCAGGCGTCTGCACGGTTTCGCGACGAACCGTCAGGAATATTCCAGGCTTGACTCCGGCCGTTTTGTCGGGCTATTGATGCACTCCTTTTTTCATTTAGGAGGGTGTATGGCCAAGTGGTTCATGATCATCGTCGTGAGTATGGCAGTGTGGGTCACTCCCCTCGCCGGCCATGCCGTGGAGCCGTCCGGTTACGGCCAGGCGGGCGGCGAATACGACATCAAGGTTCCGCGTGTGCCGGCCGCCCAGTTGGGCGCGGCGAAGGCGCTCAAGCCGCCGTTCGAGCCGACGCCGGAAATCCTGAAAGAGGGCAAGGAGATTTTCCTCGGCCGCGGCACCTGCTTCCAGTGCCACGGGCCGGAGGGCAAGGGCGACGGCGGCGCGGCGAAGGTGCTGCCGATCCAGCCCCGCAACTTCACGAACCCCAAGTTCAACAAGGTGCGGACTCCGGGCGAGATGATGTGGGTGCTGAAGAACGGCAGCATGGGCCAATCCGGGCGCGTGCCCGGGACCGGCATGCTTCCGATCGTCGGGCAGTTCCTCAGCGAGGAAGACGGCTGGAAGGTCCTTTTATATGAGCGAAGCTTAGGTGAAGGAAAATAATGTCAGTGGTCAATAGTCAGCGGTCAATGGGAAGAAGCTGCTCCCCAGGACTTTCTTGACCATTGACCAATTACCCGTTCCGGGCCACGCCTGTTTCCCGGGCGGCCTGGGCGACAGCCTGGGCCACCTGCGGCACCACCTGCTTATCGAACAGACTGGGGATGATGTAGTCCTCCGAGAGCGTATCGTCGGGGATGATTCCGGCAATCGCCCTGGCCGCTGCCATTTTCATGGCATCGTTGATCTCACGGGCCTGCGCATCAAGGGCGCCGCGGAATATCCCCGGGGACGCCAGGGCATTGTTAATCTGATTCGGATAATCCGACCGTCCGGTGGCGAAGATCCGGCAGTGCCCCACCGCCAGTTCCGGCTTGATCTCCGGATCCGGGTTGGCCATGGCAAAGACGATGCGATCGGGGGCCATCAGGTCCAGATTGCCCGGGGTCAGGAGATTGGCTCGGGCGAGGCCGATGAAGACGTCGGCGCCCTTGAGCGCATCCCGGAGCGTGCCTTTGGGCCGGTCGCGGTCGACCAGGGCCGGCAGGTTGTCGCGGCAAGCAATCAAGCGCTCCAGCGGGATGATGGCGATGTTCCTGGTCAGCGTCACCGGCGTCGCATTTGCCGACGAGATGAAGGGCGACCACAAGGACATGAAGGCGGAGAAGAAGACGGAGAAGAAGGAAAAGAAGAAGTAAGCCCCGCTTCCTTTTTTCTCTTCGGTCATCGGCCCGCGCTCGGTTTCGAGCCGCGGGCCGATCTGTTTTTGCCGATTGACCATGCTTTCTTTGCGATGTTACGGTGTGCGCCATGTCTGAACGTGCCGGGCGTCCTCCCAACCGTTTGATTCACGAAACCAGTCCCTACCTCCTCCAGCACGCCCATAACCCGGTGGACTGGCATCCCTGGGG
>DASWIN010000035.1:0-8577 GCA_036397655.1 Nitrospiraceae bacterium
CGCCGACGCAGGAACAGGCCAAGCCGCCGGCCGCACTCCCGGAGCGCCAGCGTGATCTCCTTGCGAATTTCATCGTAATCCGCGATCGCTTCCTTCGATTCGCTCGTGAACGGCACCCACACCGACGCCATGTGGACAAAAATCGCCATCGGGCCGGCCGGCAGGGCCCCGCGCGACTGGGCCACGCCGTAGTTCCGCCAGGTCGTGTCGAGCACGGCCTTGAAGGTGGAGCAGGCCGATTGCTGGTAGAGCAATGGGACGCGATTGGCGTAGCGGATCACGCGGGCCAGTTCGTCGTCGTCCTTCCGCTCCTCCCCCTCCGCCAGCGGCCGCTCGGCGGGCTTCGGCGCCGTCGCAGCGTCCCCGGGCCGTTTGCCGTAGGCCAGTCCCGCTTCGATGATGAAGGGATTGCCGCGATACACCGCCGGGGGGCGGCTCACCGCCGTGTAGAACTCCCCCTTGATCTGCTTGTACAGGCCGGACAGGATGGCCTGTTCGCCGATCGGCGCGAGGCAGTTCGTCGGGGGCGCCATGATCTTGGTGGTCTGCATCGTCTTGTAGAGCATTTCGGCCACATGCCCATGCACGTTCCGCGGGCGGGCATGCGGGGGGAGTCTGGCCGTCTTGCAGATCTCGGCGGCCACTGCCGGCGACACGCGGCAGAAATCGCTCGCCAGGAATCCGGACAGCGTGTGGCTCTTCGTGTCATGCAGCATCTTGAGGAACATCCCGAACTCGATGCCGTAGGGATGCGGTTTGATTTCTCGCGGCTGCGGCGGCAACTCCTTAAACGTGCGCGGGTAGGTTTTCGTTTCCCCTTCGGGCGTCACGTACATTAGCTGTACGTGCGGGTTGGCGATGATCGTCTGCTCCAGGTACTCGTCGACCGAGGCGCGTCCCTTCTGGTAGCGGCCCTCCACTTCGAGCGCCACCTGCGTCCCGCGCGACTGCTCCCACTCGATCTGCTTGTTTTCAAGGATGCGGGGTTCGTTCTTCTTCGTATCGATCTGGACTTCAAAATAGTGGGCCGCCGACCTGGGATTGGTGCGGGAAATGATCTTCACCGGCTTGCCGGTGGTGAGCTGGCCGTACATCCCGGCCGCGGAAATGCCGATGCCCTGCTGGCCCCGGCTCATCCGCAGGCGGTGGAATTTCGAGCCGTAAAGCAGCTTCGCGAAAATCCTCGGAATCTGCTGTTTGACGATGCCGGGACCGTTGTCGCCGACCGTAATGCGGAATCGCGTGGCTTGGCTCACCGCCGGCATGGTCGCTCCATCCGGCACCACGTCGAGTTTTACCAGGATGTCGGGAAGGATCCCTCCCTCCTCGCAGGCATCCAGCGCGTTGTCGACCGCTTCTTTCACGCAGGTCAGCAGCGCCTTGCGCGGATTGTCGAACCCAAGCAGGTGCCGGTTCTTGGTGAAGAACTCGGAGACGGAAATCTCGCGCTGCCGCGCGCCCATTTCGACGGCCGTCACAGGCTCCGCAGACCGGCTCACACGCGGGATCGGCTTCTTGGACTCCGCCGGCTCGGCAACGGGTTTGGCTGGCTTGGACTGGGGCTTCGCCTGAGGCTTGGATTGAAGCTTGGACTTTGACGGAGCGGCCGCTGACTTGGCCATTCAACCTCGTTGATCGTTTCGCGAACACTCGACCGGTGACGACGGCATGCCCGTACAAAGGGCCGAGGGCTACTTAACACAGATGACCGGCGGCAGTAAACACTCCCGGCACGCTGTGTTTGCGGACGGCAGACAGACTTGCTATAGTGCGCGACGAAGACACGGCCGATGGGACTCGAACCGAACTATATCGTCGTCGACGGGCAGACCTTCAGCAAGACCAAGCTGGTGTTGGACAATCACGTGTACAAGAACTGCCAGATCGATGACTGCGAGATCTACTATAGCGGCGGCCAGTACGAGCTGATCGACACCCGTGTCACAAACTGCCGGCTCATCCTCAATCATCCCGCCAAGGGCATGTACGCGGCCATTCAGATTTTCAAGATGAAATCGCCCGGCTCGACGGTCGTGTCGGAGTAACCGCTCCGGCTCATCCGCCCTGCGTCACCGGAATGTTCACCACCTGTTTGGCGATCGGGATCGATTGGAAGGCCGGGTCCTGCGCGCCCTGCGAGGATTCCGCTTCGATGCGCTGGAGGAAGGCCGGAGGCCCGGTCACCGGCGCATAACTCAGAGTCACCTCGACATCAAACGTCCGGGTGTCCTTGGGCGTGGGAAACGCAAAGGTCTCGACGCGCGATTCCTCAGGTTTCAGGACCGTGTTCTCGAGCACCTTCACCGCCTCGAAGTCGAACACGGTTTTCTGGCCCTTGGCGTCGGCATAGGTCCGGCCATAGATCCGCTGCTCCGAGTAGACGATCTTCAAATTCTTCCCATGGATGGCCAGGTCCAGCGCGACACGCGCCCATCCCGGATGGGTCGCCGGCAGGTTGTGGGGAACCAGGCTTTGGACGGTCACCTTGACCGTGGTCTGGGCGCCCTTGACCGTGGTGGCGATGTCCAGCTTCGCCGCCTCCTGCCGAAGCTTGCCGACCCGTCCCGGGAACGAGTGGTTGGCGACCTTGCGCTTGTTCTCGCCGTTGGCCGATTCCCCGACCTGCTCGGGCATGTGGCAGGTCTGGCATTCCTTCCCGGACTTGACCGCCCGGCTTGTCTCCCACCCGCCGAGTAGATCGTTGTTCTTGCCGAGATTGGCTGCGGTCGGAACCGCCAGATGACAGTTGAGGCACAGGTCTGATTTTCGGAAGAGCGGGAGCTCCATGGACTGATGCGCTAAATTCTCGACAAAATCCTTATACGGCCCGTACAGCGTCTTGCCGCCCGTCTCGTACTTGGGGCTCGGTTGCAGGTTGGACCGGTCCACCTGCTTGATCAGATGGCACTGCGCACATCCCACGCCATCGATGGCCGGATCGCCCGACTTGACCTGCGCGATGAAGGCGGCCCCCTGGTCCGGGTACTCGTTGACGTGCGGCGTATGGCACCGGAGACAGAGTACCTTGTCCTTGTTGGATCCGGAGGCCAGATAGGCATCCAGGGAGGCGCGGAACACGGGGGAATGGATCGAACGGGAAAGCGGCGACGTCTCCCACTCTTCATAGACGCGCTCGTGGCAGCGTTTGCACTTTGCCGAGGCGGGGAACACCTTTTCCATCGGCCCTTTGGACTTGGCGTCCTGCGCCAGCCCGAGCGGCCCGCCTTCAAACAGCAGCGTCGCCGCCATGAGGCCGACGGCCGCCGCCAGGCCCCACCGCAATGGTTTCCACGACGTCATGACTCGCGCACGCCTCCTCTCAGCCGGTCGGCACTGGGCACCGTTGTACCCCAAGCAGCCAACCCGTTACAACGCTTTGATGCGAAAGGTCAGCACTCGCGGTTGGAAGTATTCCTCCAGGAGCTTCATGGCTTCGGTACGTTCTTTTTCACCTGCCAGCGTGGCCAGATATCGTTTCCGGAGCGCGGGGGACGGCTCTGGAATGAGCGAGTAGGTCAGGACGGCCTCGAGGTTGGCCGGCACGGCCCCATCCTTGAGCGCGAGGGCAAAGGGTACCCGCCTGGTCGTCCCCCCCTTGATGAACGGCTCGGGGAACGGACCCCTGGCAATCTGCTCGTACGGCAGGCCGAACTGCTTGACCTCGGATGCCAGGACCAGACCCTTTGCATCCTTGGCCGTGATGGTCACAAAGAACTGTTTCAGGACCGGATCGCCGTCTGGAAAACTATGCGGCAGGCTGCCGACCCGGACGAGCACCGTGCCCTTGACCGCCCCACTCGATTTGCCGGCTTCAATATCCACGCGCGGCATCCATTCCGCCTGCAGGTTGCGATTCTTCAGCATGACGCCGGGGATCACCACGCCCCGGAACCAGTGCCGGCCGATGGGCCGGGTCATCGCGCCGCGCCTGGACGTCGAGCTGCCGGTCGACGGCTCCATGTGGCAATCCTGGCAGACCGTGCCCTGAAGAATTTCGCCCGGCAATTGACGCGTGGTCACGTCCTTGACCTTGTCAAAGTGGCAGGAGGCGCAATAGTTGACGCTGCGATAGAGGTCAGACTGGGCGGCCGGATGGACGAGATTCTCCTCCGCGTCGGCATAGGGTCCATAGAGCATCTTCCCGGGGTTCAGCTTGAACGTCGGCACGGGGGCTGCCGGGTCCTTGGACGTCTCATTGATGAGATGGCAGGACGCGCAGCTGATTCCCTCGACCTGCACCTTTCCGGCCAGCACCTGGGCGGCGATTTTCTCGACGTGCTGGGGGAACACGGTGGTCGACGGGACATGGCAGGACAGGCACTGCCGCTTCTGATCCGGCGTCGGGTTGGTCTGCAGCCACACTCCGAGAACCGTTCGGAAGATCGGCGATTCCAGCGACGTGCCGTGCAGGAGCGCCGCATCGACCCGTCCGAACGTTTTGAGGTCCGGCGTCTGCTCGCGCACGCCCTTCCATTCCTCATAGTGCCGGTCATGGCACTGCTTGCAGTCTTCCGACCGGATAAAAATCTTCTCGATCTGCTCGACCCAGTCGACCGGCGCCTGGCCGTCGGCCTTCTGCGCCACTGCGTGCCCGGAGTACAGCCAGCCGGCTGCTACCGCGAGCAGGCCAACGCCGATTAGCGTCGCTGTGTGCAAAAACCTCATGCGTCTCACCCGTTTTGCGCGGTCGCGCTCAGTCCCGTCTGCAACCCACAAAGTGAAAATTGACCCCCCAGCCGACCGGATTGCTGGGATCCGCCGTTTCATAGGTCCCCACCGTAAAGTTGCATTGCGTCATCGCTCGTTTCAGAGCATTGCCAAAGTCGATCAGGTTTCTGATCTCGACCTTGTCAATCTCCTTGATGACGGACTTGACTTTGATGCCAGCGTAATCGGCCATCGAGTTTCCAATCACCTCTAACACAGCCACCCCTTCGAGCCTTTGTAACTGCAGTTCCTTTCGAATCCCCTCATCAACCTCTTCAACGATGATCCCGAACTCCTCGCCGAGGCGCACGGCATCCTCCTTGGTCATCTCCTTTTTCGGGGCAGCCTTTGCGGGAGCCTCCGGCTGGGCGCACGCGTCCTGGAGACCGCCTCCCCAGATCACGAGGGCCACCACGAGCATCAAAAAAGCCCTACCCAACGGCAGGGCTTTATGTTCGACCGGCCTTTCGAATCCCATCCAGCTGATCACAGACTCGCTACCGGATCGATCGACAGTTGGAACCACGGTGCCACGGCTTTCTGCCCGTTGCGTTCTTTGTTTTCCCCGTTCCAGATCGCCAACGCGATCGCTTGCAGGCGCCCCGGCTCCAGCTTGGCTTCATTTTCCTGGCCCGCGCCGGCCATCGGACGCCGGAACACCACCCGCCAGACACCGTCCTTCCACGTGGCCTTGCCCTGCACCCGGCCCTGATCCTCCTTGGTCGTCAGCGTGCTGAACCCGCCGCCGATCAAGTCTTCGACCGATGATTTCCGTCGCGGGATCACTTCGAATCGGCGGACTTCCCCGCTTGCCTTTCCTTCAGAGGCCCGGGCGGCCCGCCGGTCGATGTCGCTCTGCCAATCCGCCTTCCAGTGCCAGATGTTGATGTAATGATCCAGTTGCCCCATGCAAAAAAACGCCGGCGCGTCGCCGAGCGGCAATCCGATCGCCACCCCATCGCGGAACGTGCCGGGCGTCAGACGATCGTTTTTCGTGTTGTCCTGCCATTCCAGCAGGAATGCGATCTCCGCGCCGTTATGAAGCGCGCGCACCTTCAACGATCGCGCACTGGGCTCGGGCCAGACCGGCCTGGTGATCACCTGCCCGCTGAGCGGAATCGTCATGACCGGAATCTTGTCCCAGGTGGAATCTTCGGGCGCAACGGGGATCTCCCCCGCCACGAGATGGGCGCGGATGATCATGCCTTCGGAGCTGACGACCGGAATGCCGAACCACCCCAGCACCAGCGACCCGACGATCAGGCCGGCAAACAAAGGTATGAAGGAACGAGACCGGTTATGATACCGGGCCATGCCGGCTCCTCATTAGCAGGCTGCTGAAAAAGCCCGCCAGCAGCGTTCTCGCGGCGCTCAGAGGCTCACCGTACGGGCACAGAGTACGCCTTCGCCCCCTCGCTTGCTGCGGCCTTGCTGGACGGGCTTTTTGAACAGCCTGCACCTTTTCTGGATCTAAGACACCCTCCGCCCCCGACTTACCAAAGCCGGGCGCGGCGAATCTTGTTTTCCCCGCGCTCGCAGATATACAGCAGCCCCTGCGGATCAAGTGCGAGACCCACCGGAGAATTCACCACGGCCTCCAACGCCGGCAGGCCGTCTCCGTGCTTGACCTTGCCCGCGGATTCCTTGGCGACGAAACGCGCCGCGCCGCAGCCGCCCATATTCTTGTCCTCGTATCCGCTCTCGCCGTTGCCGGCAACGGTCGTGATCATCCCCGTCTTGGCGTCCACCTTCCGGACACGATGGTTCATCGTATCCGAGACATAGAGGTTCTCGTGCGCATCGAGCACCACGGCCTCCGGCGCATGGAGCATGGTCTTGACGGCCGGCTTGTTGTCGCCGTCATACCCGAAGCGGCAGACTCCGGCCACCGTGGAAATCGTTCCGCTGGATCGGTCGATTTTTCTGACACGGTGGCTGCCCTTGTCCACGACATAGACATGGCCCAGACCGTCCACCGCAATGCCCACGATATCGTAGAGCCTGGCCTCCTTGGCGGGACGCCCGTCATCCAGATACATCGAGAGATCAAGCCCGTCCGAGCAGACGGGCATCAGCCACCCGTTGTCGTCGCTGAAGTCAATCCCGATGGCATCCCCAGACAGCACCACCAGATTCCTGGCGACCAGCGGCTGCTCCCGCGCATCGTCCTCGGCCGACCAGGCTCCGGCGATCGTCGTGACCTGCCCCGTCTTCGGATCGTACCGGCGAACCCGGTGTGCCTGGGTATCGGCAATGTACAGGACATCATCGGCATCAAACGCGATTGCGGCGGGCCACGTGAGATTGACCTCGAGGGCCGGACCGTCCCCATTGAAGCCATGCTGCCCGGTTCCGACGACGGTGGTAATCACGCCGGTTTCACGATCGATCCGTCTGATCCGATTGCTGCCGGAATCGCAAACATAGAGATGGTTATGGGAATCGAACGCCACATCGAGAGGCAGATAGAGGCCGGCCTCACCGCAGGGCCCGCTATCACCGCTGTAACACGTCTCGCCGATGCCGGCGAAGTTATGCAGGGTACCGGCCTGAAAATCCACGCGCCGTACCCGGTCGGATCCGGATTCGGCGAAATAAAGATACCGTCCCTCCCGATCCAGCGCGACGTGGTGCGGGAGCGGAATGCCGGCCTTCACAGCCAGCTTGCCGTCTCCGGTGCTTCGCGCTTTTCCGTTCCCGGCGAAGGTTTCAATGAACCCGACGCCGAGCTCGACTTGCGTTTCCATCAGCGGCCTCCTCGTTAGGCGTTGGGGGGCGGTGGCGCGGCCTGCTGCTCCGCCGGCGCCGGCGCCGTCTGCGGTGGAGCCTGGTCCGGCTGCGGTTGCGCTTGCGGCGCGGCCGTCACCTGCGCCTGAGCCTGGGCCTGCGCCTCGGCCTCGATCGCGTCGGCTTCGTGCACGGACTTCTTGAATCCCTTGATCGCCTTGCCCAGCCCTTCGCCCAACTGCGGGAGCTTGCCTGCCCCGAAAATGATCATGACGATGACCAGGATCAAAACCAGCTCTGTAATACCGATGCTTCCAAACATGTGACCTATCTCCTTGCGCTAGTAACTTACGCCGTGCCCGACTCTTTCGGACGCTTCGCGAACCGGTCTTTTAACCGCTGCCGGGTCTGCTCGGCCTGTTCAAACATCTTGCATTTGTCGTAGGCGCTAATCAAGTTGTAATAGGCCAACGGCTCGTCGGGATTGTGTTCGACGGCGTCTTCCAGCACCTTGATGGCCAGGTCCGACTTCTTGTGGTTGAAGGCGATTTCCATCAGCTTGAAACTCGCCTCGAGATGCTTGGGGTCGAGTTCCAGCGTTCGCAGATAACATTGCATTGCCATGTCCATGGTGTTGTAATCGGAGACCTCCGGATTGTCCAGCTCCACATAGACGCCAGCCAGATTGTACCATGCGATCGGGTCCTCGGGCGTGACTTCGACCAGCCGCTCGTAGTGCTTCTGCGCCTCACGGAATTGCCGCCTATCTGAAAAAACGCGTCCAAGGTTGAAGAGCGCCAGCACGTCGTCGACGTTCAGCTCCAGGGCGCGCTTGAACTGCGCCTCCGCCTCTTCCGCCATGCCCTTGGTGGCGTAAATCGTTCCGAAGTTCGAATAGTACATGGCCAAGGACCGGTTCATCTCCAGGCGCAATCCCTCCGCCATCTCGATTGATTTCTTGACCTCGGCCAGGGCATCGTCCAGGCGGCCCTTGCTGAAATAGAGCTCGCCGAGCCGGCAGCGCGCCTGGAAATCCTCCCCGTCCGTCGCCAGCAGCTTCTCCAGCTCGGCAATCTCCTCGTCCGCCGTCAGTTGCGGCTCCGGCTGGCCGACAGCGGCCGCGCCTGCTTCTGCCTGTTGCTC
>DASWIN010000036.1:0-5826 GCA_036397655.1 Nitrospiraceae bacterium
GACTCCGCAATTTCGCGACGAACCGTCATGAGTAATGCGGGTTAGGCGGCCGTGAAGGGAAGCTCCAGTTGAACGAACGGCGGCGGCCGGTGTTGCACGGACCGGTGCCGAGGGCGGACGCGCCGGCGCTTGCGCTGGAGTTTTCCGGGCAGCACTTCGCCGAGCAGCCCGTGGCAGGCGCCGCAGCGGTGATCCTTCGGCCGGATCGTCCGGCGCTGCCGCTGGTAATCCTGTCCGCACTCGAGGCACCGCCACGCGTAGGTCATGAAGGCGCTGACTTCCTCGTCCAGCGTATGATGGATCGTGATCTTCAGGCCGTCCCGGTTCATGGATTCCATCTTGTCGAGAAAATCCTGCCCATGGTCCGGCCGCCGCTTGCGCACGTCGAACTGCCACTGGTGAATCATCTCGTGGGCCAACGTGCTCAGCAGTTCCCGCTCTGAGAGATGCCGCAGCAACGGCATGGAGAGGCGGATGAGCCGGCGCGCCCGCCCGGCCTCGGATCGTCCGTCCCGTGACCTCGGTCCCGTGTGGCTGACGAACATGCCCGCCGACGAGGTCAGCCGGGAACTCCAGACGATCTCGATGGGAGGCAGCGCCCCGCCGAAATAGCGTGCGTTCAGGCCGGCCCAATGGGCGTGCAAGTGTTCGAGCGTGGCAGGGGCGGTCTCGGTGAGCGCCGGCCTCGCCATTACGGTCAGCCTCCCAGCTCTTCCAGCACGGCGGCGGCCAGCAACGGGACCATGATCTCGTGATGGCCGATGAGCGAGTAGCCGCGGCCGCCCTTCTGCGTCGGGCGTTTCACCACGTTGGTCAGCGGCCGGTAGTGCGAGAGGAAATCCATGTTCACGGTCGTGATATCGATCAGGGCGTGGCCCAGATTACGCCCCAGCGTGACGGTTTTCAAGAACACCTCCGGCATGATGACGTTGGAGCCGATGTTGAGATAGACCCCGCCTTCCATCCCGGCGACCACGGCGGCCAGCCGCCGAAAATCGAGCAGCGAGGTCGCGCCGATGGACGCGCCGTCCGCCGACGGATGCATGTGAATGATGTCCGTTCCCAGCGCGACATGGACGGTCACCGGTACGCCCAGCCGCGCGCCGGTGGCGAGCAGGCTGATATTCCGGTGGGGGAACTGCCCCTGATAGCGGTTGATGTAATGCCCGACCGATTCGCCGAGGCCCCAGCCTTCCTTTGCGCCCCGCGTGATCGCGTCGTTGAGCATGCGGCCGGTTTCCTCCGCCATGCCGAAGCGGCCCGAATCGATCTCGGCGTCCACGTCCTCCGAGGTGTGGCCCATCAGCGCCAGCTCGAAGTCGTGGATGACGACGGCGCCGTTCATGGCAATGGCGGTGACGATGCCGCGCTCGACGAGGTCCACCAGGATGGGATTCAAGCCGACCTTGGTCGGATGCGCGCCCATGCCCACGATCACCGGTTTGCCGCGCTTGTAGGCCCGTGCGATGGCCTGGGCCACGGCGCGCAGGGTCGTGGCGGCCAGGATGTCGGGCAGGCTTTTCAGGAATTTCTGAAGCGACTCGCCGCGTTTCCACGGCGCGGCGAAGTCCGACAGCTTCACCTTGCTGTGCCGGCGGTCCAGTGGATAGGTCTTCAATTTGGAAACGTCAATCGGCGGCAGGGCCGTGCGGGGGAGCTTCGACGGGCGGAGCTTCTTACTGGACTTTGCCAAACAGATGTTCCTCGATCAACTCACAGAGCACGTGGCCAAGCGTCATGTGGGTTTCCTGAATGCGGGCGGTGACGGTGGACGGCACGACGAACGCGTGGTCCACGAGCCCGGCCAGCTTCCCGCCCTTGTGTCCGGTCCAGCCGATCGTCGTCACACCGCAGGCCTTGGCGGCTTCGATGCCCTTGAGCACGTTCGGCGAGTTGCCGCTGGTGCTGATCGCAATGACGACGTCGCCCTTCTGTCCGTGCGCCTTGACCTGACGGGCGAAAATTTCCTCGTAGCCGTAATCGTTGCCGATGCAGGTAATGGCCGCCATGTCGGCGCCGAGCGCAATCGCCGGCAGCGGGGCACGGTCCTTGTGGTAGCGACCGACGAATTCCGCGGCGATGTGCGAGGCGTCGGTGGCGCTGCCGCCGTTGCCGAACAGGAGGATCTTGTGGCCTTCGCGCAGCGCGCGCGCGAGGAGTTGCGCGGTCTGGGCGATCTTGTCCGCGTATTCCTTGACAAACCGACGCTTGACGTCGGCGCTGTCCTCGAATGCTTGGATCGCCTTGTCCTTCATACGGCCGTGATTTTAGGCCGTGGGTTTCAAACTGTCAAACGGGCGTCACCTCGCGGCCGGCGGGGCCTCGTATTTTTTGCCCATCATGCTCATGGCCAGCGTGATCATGGACCCGATGTCCGCGACGTTGGCCGGCAGCACGACGGTGTTGCTCGTCTTGGCCAACTCGCCGAACTTCGTGATGTATTGTTCGGCGACGCGCAGTTGGACGGCTTCCGGGCCTCCCGGGACGCGGATCGTCTCGGCGACCTTGCGGAGCCCTTCGGCGGTCGCGGTGGCGATGGCCAAAATCGCGGAGGCGGCGCCTTCCGCTTCGTTGATCTGCTGCTGCTTCTTGGCTTCCGAGGCTTTGATGACTTGTTGCTTGTCACCCTCGGCCTGGTTAATGACCGCGTCGCGCTCGCCCTCAGAGGTCAGAATCACGGCCCGCTTTTCCCGTTCGGCCCGCATCTGCTTTTCCATCGCCGCCAGCACGTCGCGCGGAGGGGTGATGTTCTTGATCTCATAGCGGAGCACCTTGACGCCCCACGGTTCTGAAGCCTTGTCGAGTTCGTTGACGACCTGCGCATTGATAGCGGTGCGCGCTTCGAACGTCCTGTCCAGCTCGATCTTGCCGATCTCGCTCCGCAAGGCCGTCTGCGCCAATTGCATGAGGGCGAACCTGTAATCGTTGATGCCGTAGGACGCCCGTTCGGGATTCAACACCCGCATGTACAGGAGGCCGTCCACGGTGACCTGAACGTTGTCGCGCGTGATGCAGACCTGCTCCGGGATATCCACGGCGGTTTCCTTGAGCGAGTGCTTGTAATGGATCGAGTCAATGAAGGGGAGCAGAATGTGAAAGCCTGCGTCGAGTATGGAATTGAATTTTCCCAGCCGCTCCACCACGTAGGCGCTCTGCTGCGGGACCACGACCGCCGTCTTGAGCAGAATGATGACGACGATGAATGCGAGAAACAGGGTAACAATCAATCCACCTTCCATCAGTGCACCTCGCTGAGAGTCGTTATTGGGGTCTGAGCCACAGGGTCAAGCCGTCGACGCGGTCCACCTTCGCGGACTGTCCCTTCGCCAGGTGACCGGCGCCGGCATTCCGCGCGTTCCACGTCGTACCGCGCAGTTCCGCCTTGCCGGTCTGGCCGGGCGGCACATCGTCGAGCAGGACGGCGGTCTCTCCGACCATCGTGTCCACCGGATGAGATTTATGTCCCTGGCTCATGCGGAGCAGAGGGCCCCGGAACAGAAGCAGCGACACGACGGCGATCACGGAAAACAGCAGCCACTGCAGCCAGTCGGCTGCGACGACGCCGGCACCGGCCAGCGCGCCGACGGCCAGCGCCGCAATGCCGAAAAACAGGAGATAAAAACCGCCGGGCGCCATCATCTCCGCGCCGGCCAGAATCAATCCCAACAGGAGCCAATACCACCAGGTCATAAGGGGCCTCGCAAGTCTCGCAGGAATTACCGTCGAGTCACGCGCGTAAACGCCGAAAGTCTAGGCGTCTTTCCATAGGCCGTCAAGGGGAGGGATTGCACGGGGCAGCTCGTTGAACGTCTGCCGTGCCGATGCTATAGTCCGCGCGTCATGGCATCCGACAGTCCTGCTAAAGCGTTGCTGGTTGCGATCACCGATGGTGCCCCGGCAGCGGTCTATACGGTCAACCGGCTCAAGCCTGAGCTGCTCTGCTTCTTCGGGCCTGAATCTGCGAAGGGCCTCGTCGAGTCCTCCGTACAGCCGAGGATAGACACGATGCCGCGCAAGTGGGATTGGATCGTCGCGCCGGATGCCACGCGTTTCATGGCCTGTTATCAAGCCGTGGCGCGCGCGCTGCCCGACATGATGCGGACATGGGAAGTGCAGCCCGGCGAGCTGGCCGTGGATCTGACCGGCGCCACGCCGGCGATGGCCGCGGCGCTCTCGCTGGCGAGCCTCCCCTTCGCCTCGCGCATCGTGATGATCGGACAGGCGGGAGCCGGTTCGGATGATGAGGCGATCACCCTTGAAGGGCAGGCACAGGCCTGGCTGCAAGGCAATCCCTGGGACGAAGCTGCGGCGCGGGCCCGCCACGAGGCCTGCGAGCAGTTCAACCGCGGCTCGTTCGCTGCGGCGGCGGTTCTGTTCCGGCAGATCGAGGCGCGCGTCAGCGGCGGGCAGAAGCCGATGTATCGGGCCTTCGCGGATCTCGCGGAGGGCTACGGTCTCTGGGAACGGTTTCAGTATCGCCAGGCCTGGGACAAGCTCAAAAATGCGCACAAGGCGCTGGAAATGGCGTCGGTCTGGGGCGGGCCATCCGGACTGAAAACCGTGCTGATGGGCGTGAAGCAGAACGCCGGGTTCCTGGAAAAACTGGTGCTGGACCCGAATGAAGTGAAGGAACCCCTGGCGCTGGACCTGCTGGCCCACGCGCGGCGACGGGCGGATGTCGAGCACGATTACGAGGCGGCGATGATCACGCTCGTGCGCTCGCTCGAAGCCTTCGCGCAGTATCAATTATTCAAGCAGTACAAGATCAAAACGTGGGACCTGCAGCCCGAGCAGTTGCCGGAGGCGTTGCGCGAAACCTGCCGGACCTGTTTCCTGAGCGACCTGGACGGTAAATACAAATTACCGCTGCACGATCAGTTCCGCGCGCTGGCAGGGTTCGGCAGCCAGATGGGACAGGCCTATCTGGCGCAGTGGCCCAAGATGAAGCCGTTGCTCGACGCCGCCAATCAGGCCGTGCTGGGCCACGGCTTCGAGACCTTGAAGCCGGAACGGTTCCAGCAATTGCACGAAATCGTGATAAAACTCACGGGCGTGAATGATGCATCGCTGCCCAAGTTTCCGGTGTTGAATCTGTAGGCGCGAAAGGCGAGACTTGCGCGAAAAGCGAGACGGGCACGTTTCCCGCGAGTCGCGCCCGTCACGCTCGTCTCGCGGTCACTAATATGGACGTTAGAATCTACTACGAGGACACGGATTGCGGCGGGGTGGTGTACTATGCGAATTATCTGAAGTATTTCGAGCGGGCTCGGACGGATTATCTGGAACGCCATGGCTTCTCCGTGGCGCAACTCGCGAAAGAAGGCACCATCTTCATGGTTGTCCGGGCCGATCTGGAGTATAAGTCACCGGCCCGCCTGGGCGAGACACTCGTCATCGACACGGTTTTGGACGAGCAGGGGAAAGCCTCGTTTCTATTCTCTCACGTGGTGAAGGATAAAAAGAGCGGGCGCGTCGTCGTTGAAGGCTCGGCCACGCTCATTGCCACGACACCCGAAGGCAAGGTAAAACGGATCGATCCCGAGTTCCTGAAGCGGCTGCAGGTCCGGAAGCAAGGAGCTGTCTGATGCCTGAAAAATTCGGAACCTGGCTTGCGATCGCCGCCGTCACCATCGGGTTCATCGTGCTCGCCTGGCTGCTCTTTGCGGAGGGACCGGATGACAAGAGAAAAAAGTGAGGCGGGCGAATTGCCTCCGATCAGTGCGAGGCTCCGAACTCGGCAATTACTTCCTCAAGAGTCGGGTTCGCTTTCCCCCTCCCGTTGACGAAGACGATCGGCAGCTCTCCGTTCATGACCGAATTGAGACG
>DASWIN010000037.1:0-2619 GCA_036397655.1 Nitrospiraceae bacterium
TTCTGTTCTCACCCAAGCCGGGCCAGCGCCGCTTCCAGCCGCTCGGCTTCTGCGGTATGATGGGCATGGTCGGCGCGGGCCTTCTCGACCGCTTCCGGCTTGGCGCGTTCGATGAAACTCGCATTGGAAAGCCGCCCTTCGAGCGACTTCGCTTCTTTCCGCGAATTCTCCAGCGCCTTTTTCAGACGCGCCTTCTCGGCCTCGATGTCGATCACACCGGCAAGCGGGACGACGAACACATCTTCCCCAGCCGTCACCTGCATCGCCGCACCGGGCGGGGCCGGGGCGACCTCGATCGCCGAGAGGCGCGCCAGCCGTTCCAGTGCGGCCATGTTGGCTTTCACGGCCTTCGCCGCGAGTTCGCTCGGCATCTCGCAGAACGCGTGCAGCTTTTCACCCGGCGGGATGCCCAACTCGTTGCGCGCGCCGCGCATGGCGGAAGTGAGCGCGATCAGCCATTCGATCTCCGCCTTGGCCGCCGAATCGACGGAAGCTTCCGGCTCGGGCCATTTCTCGGTGATCAGCGGGTAGTTCGGGCGGTGGGCCAGTTTCGACCACAGCTCTTCGGTGACGAAGGGCATGAAGGGATGCAGCATCACCAGGATCTGGTCGAGTGCCCAGCCGGCGACCTCCCTCGTCTCTTCCGCTAAGTCCCCCTCCCGCTTGCGAGAGGGGTTAGGGGTGGGCATGGCCTGGTCGCGCGTTTCAGGCCCACCCCCGGCCCCTCCCGCAAGCGGGAGGGGGGAAAGAACGGGTTTGATCAGTTCCAGGTACCAGTCGCAGAACCGGTCCCACACGAAGTGGTAGATCGCATTGGCCGCAGCGTCGAAGCGCAGATCGGCCATCGCCTTGTCGATCGCCGCCTGGCATTCGACCACTTCGCCGATAATCCAGCGATTGACTGCCGCGCTGGCGGGCGGCGCTGCGAAAGCCTTGCTGCCCTTGATCCCGTTGGCCTGGCAGAAACGGGCCGCGTTCCAAAGCTTGGTCGCGAAATTGCGATAGCCCTCGACCCGGCTTTCATCCATCTTGATGTCGCGGCCCTGGCTTTCCATCGCCGCCATGAAGAAGCGCAGCGCATCGGCGCCGTATTTGTCGATCAGGCCCAATGGATCGACGACATTGCCCTTGGACTTGGACATTTTCTGCCCGTCCGGCGCGCGCACCAGGCCGTGTAGGTAGAGCCGGTGCCACGGCACCTCGCCCATGCAATGCATGCCCATCATCATCATCCGCGCATCCCAGAAGAACAGGATGTCGAAGCCGGAGATGAGCAAGTTGTTAGGGTAGTGGCGGGCGAGCAGCGAGCGTTCCTCCCCCGCAGGGGGAGGGGGACCGTCCGCAGGACGGTGGAGGGGCACGTGCGGGATCGAAGGCCCCTGAGAGGCCGCGCCATCGGCACGTGCCCCTCCACCATGCTTCGCATGGTCCCCCTCCCCATTCTGGGGAGGATTTTCCGGCCAGCCCAGCGTGGCGAAGGGCCACAGGGCGGAGGAAAACCAGGTGTCGAGGACGTCGGGGTCGCGGATGAGGTTGACCAAGAGACCGTGCTGGGTCTCGGCGAGGCCGAGGGCTTCGTCCAGTGTTTCCGCAACGAAGACATTTCCATCCTCGTCATACCAAGCCGGAATCCGGTGCCCCCACCACAGCTGGCGTGAAACGCACCAGGGCTGGATGTTTTCCATCCAGTTGAAGAAGGTCTTTTCCCAGCTCTTGGGGACGATCTCGATGCGGCCGTCGCGCACGGCCGCCATGGGGCCGACAGCAAGCTTTTCGGCATCGACATACCACTGGTCGGTCAGCCAGGGCTCGATCACCACGCCGCCGCGGTCGCCATAGGGTGTCTGGATGGTGCGCGGCTCGGCGTCGTGCTCCACCTCGTTGCCCTCCTTGTCCTTCGCGAAATGAGGGATGAGACAGCCCACCTCCTTGAGTTCGGCAACGACCATGTCGCGCGCCTCGAAACGGTCCTTGCCTACGTATTTCTCCGGAATCAGCCCGTCGGCGGTCTGGCATACGGCGGCATCGGCATCGAGCATGTTGAGCATCTCGGCGGGCGCGAACCCGGCGCGCTTGCCGACTTCGAAGTCGTTGAAATCGTGACCCGGGGTGATCTTGACCGCGCCGCTGCCCAGCTCCGGATCGGCATGCTCGTCGGCCACCACCGGCACACGGCGGCCGGTGATCGGCAGGATCACATGCTTGCCGATGACCGATTTGTAACGCTCGTCGGTGGGATGCACCGCCACGGCCATGTCGGCCAGCATGGTTTCGGGCCGTGTGGTGGCGACTTCGATATAATCCTGGCCGTTATCCAACGTAACTCCGTCGGCCAGCGGATATTTGAAGTGCCAGAAGAAGCCTTTGATCTCGCGCGTTTCGACCTCGAGGTCGCTGATCGCTGTCCTGAGCTTCGGATCCCAGTTCACCAGCCTTTTGTCGCGGTAGATCAGGCCCTGATTGTAGAGGTCGACAAACACCTTGGTGACCGCGCGGGTGAAATGCGGGTCCATGGTGAACTGTTCGCGGCTCCAGTCCATCGAACAGCCGAGACGGCGCAGCTGTTTGGTGATCTGCCCGCCGCTCTCGGCCTTCCATTCCCAGACTTTTTCGATGAAC
>DASWIN010000038.1:0-4600 GCA_036397655.1 Nitrospiraceae bacterium
CCCGCGATCACCGCATCCGGTTGCTTGACAGTTTCCGACACGCCTTGTTATCGTGCGCCGCGTGCCGAGGTAGCTCAGTTGGCAGAGCACAGCCCTGAAAAGGCTGGTGTCGACAGTTCGATTCTGTCCCTCGGCACCATACCGCACTTCGTGTGAGCCGGCGGCTCATCGGGCGAAGCCCCTCCCAATTGACGCCGCCGGAGAAACCCCTCAAGTAATCCTGAATTAGAGTCCGAATTTGCGCTTGATTTCATCCCACCAACTGCCCCCATGGACCTGACAGTAGATAGCAGGCTCGGTGCCTTCGATAAACGCCTCCTCCACCTCTTGCGGACATTTGGAGGTCGCAAGCTGTCCGGTTTCAGGATCGATCACGCGCGTAACGACCCCGGGGGGAACCGGAAACTCAGGCGAGGCGGAGGGAATAAACTGCCTGGCCAATTCGATCCAGATGGGGAGGGCGGCGGCGGAACCGGAAAGGCCGAGCGGGCTCCCGTCATCGAAACCGACCCATACGCCGATCACCAGGTCCGGCGTGTAGCCGATGAACCAGGCGTTCCGGTATTCATCGGTTGATCCGGTCTTGCCTGCCAAGGCCGTGTCCAATCCCATGGCCCGGACCCTGGCCGCAGTACCCCGTTCGACCACGCCTTTCAGGAGCGACGTGACAAGATAGGCGGCCTGAGTGGACACGACCTGACGGCTGTCTGCAAGGTCGTGCCACAGGCTCTCGCCGGTTGACGCCACGAGAGACGCAATGGCAGCCGGCCGAATGAACCGTCCGCCCTGCGCCAGGGCCCCGAAGGCGCCGGTGATCTCCAGCAACGACACTTCCGAGGTGCCCAGGGCGGTGGTCAGGTTCTCCTCAAGCGGACCCTGGATTCCGAGCTCGCGCGCCAGCTTAACGATCGGACGCATGCCGACGGAATGGGCGACGCGGACAGTCGGGACGTTGAGGGACTGTTCAACCGCGGTCCGGACCGACACAGGTCCGCGGTACTGCTGATCGTAATTTTGCGGGGTCCAGACGCCCGCGCCGGCTGGAAAGTTGATCGGTTCGTCCACGATCAGGCTGGCCGGTGTGATGGCGCCTTCTTTGTTCCCTCGGCCGGCTTCAAATGCCGCGAGGTAGACGAAGGGCTTGAACAGGGAACCCGGTTGGCGTCTCGCCTGGATGGCCCGGTTGAACTGGCTCTGCCGGTAGTCCCGGCCGCCGACCATGGCCAGAATGCCGCCGGTTTTTGGATCCAGTATGACCAACGCGCCTTGCACCGGCTCCGCCTTCCTCCTGAGGCTGGAGTATTTACCTTCCAATCGCCGGAGTCCCGTTTGCAGCGTTTCCTCCGCGATCCGCTGCATCACGGGGTCCAGGGTGGTGTAGATCTTGGCCCCGGCCGGGACGGCGCCGCCGATGGCATCTTCGGCCTGACGGAGCAGATAGTCCACGAAGTAGGGCGCGTCGGTGACGCTCTCTCGCCTGGCGGCCAACCGCACGGAGGTACTGGCGGCCTCCCGCCATTCACTGTCGGTCAGCTTCCCCTCATCCCGCAGACGGTCGAGCGCGAGGTTCCGCCGCTTCATCGCTGCCTCCGGCGCTTTGTGCGGGGAGTAGGTGTTGGGCCCCTTGATCATGCCGGCGAGCAGGGCGGCCTCCGCCACCGTCAGCTTCTGGATCGGCTTCCCGAAGTACCGATGGGCCGCTTCGCCCACTCCATAAATGGCCACCGAGCCGGCCTGACCCAGATAAATTTCGTTGACGTAAGACTCGAGAATGTCGTTCTTGGTGAATTTGTTTTCCAGCACGAGCGCCGCCACGCTTTCCTTGAGCTTACGAACAAGAGTGCGCTCGCTGGAGTAGTAAAGGTTCTTGGCCAGTTGCTGGGTGATGGTGCTGCCGCCTTGCACGATCGCGCCGTGTTTAAGGTTTTCCCACATGGCCCGGGCGACCGCGGCCGGATCCAGGCCGTAGTGCCGGTAGAACCGGCGGTCTTCGACTGCCAGGATCGCGTCGAGGACGTGCGGGGGGATGTCCCCGAGGGACACCCAATCCCGGACCTGCCGCGTGGCGCCGATCACGCCGCTGATCAACGGCGGTTCCAGCGGGACCAACGACACTTCCTGCCCTTCAGCGAGCGAGAGCAGCTGTGTGACCTTGTCACCGTCCCGCACGAGCCGCAGCGGGAATGCCTTGACGCGCCCTGCCGGATAATCGCGGATATAAACGGAGATAAAGTCCTCAGCAATGTTATATTCGCCCGGATCGTGGATCGGCCTGGCCACGAGGTGGTAGCCCAGACGGTCGAGACGTTCCAGCAAGTGAGCCTCGTCGATGGACATCCCCGGCGTGAGCAGAAAGGGCGTTCCATAGATCAATAGCGGCGGCCGATCTTCCGCCTTGGGCAGGGTCAGAGTGGCCCCGAGGTAGAGACTGTACAGCGCGAGGGCGCAGAACAGCACCGCTCCGCTCCATGCAAGCGGCCGCAATCTGCCCTTCTTTACGTCTGATGGTCGGCTTGCGTCGTCAGCCATTTCTCTCCCTATACACGGGCGGTCTTCGGCCCCCCGTTCTTGCCTCCAGTGTACCGCATGACAGGTCTCTCCTGTGGTTTGCGGAAGGGACGCGGGAACCGACGATATTTCCGCGGTTTGTGCGCCAGGGCGGGAGTAGTTTCCCTTGACGTCGTTGGAGAGTGGACGGTATTCTCGGTCAGGAGGTTGTATGAAGGACGTGTCCGTTCCAGACACAGACGAACAGAAGACCGCCGCCGCCGAGACGGAGAAACCTGAGCAGTCCAATCAGGAATACGTCGAGGAGCTGGTCAAGAAAGCCAGGGCCGCATCAAGCAAACTCGCGACGTTGTCCACCGCCGTGAAAGATCGGGCGCTGAGCGCGATGGCGGAGGGGTTGGAAGCCAAAACCGACGACCTGCTCGCCGCCAACGCAAAAGACCTCGAGGCATTCGAAGAGGCCAAGGGCAGCAAGGCCCTGGCCGACCGTCTGACACTCACGCCCGAGCGCGTCAAGGAAATGGCCGACGGCATCCGGCAAATCGTGAAACTGTCCGATCCGCTCGGTGAGGCGCCGAAGATGTGGCGGCGGCCAAACGGCATGCAGGTGGGCAAGATCCGCGTCCCCATCGGCGTCATCGGCATCATCTACGAATCGCGGCCAAACGTCACGGCGGACTCCGCTGCGCTCTGCCTAAAATCCGGCAACGTCTGCGTTCTGCGCGGCGGGTCCGAAGCCATCCATTCCAACCAGGCGATCGCGGCCATTCTAACGGAAGCCGCGGAGAAAGCCGGCGTGCCCGCCGGCGCCATCACCTTTGTCGAGCGGACGGAGCGGGAAGTGGCCCACGCGCTCCTGAAACAGGACAAATACGTCGACCTGATCATCCCCCGAGGCGGCGACGCGCTGATGAAGACGGTCACGGAACAGTCCACCATCCCGGTCATCAAGCACGACAAGGGCATCTGCCACATTTATGTGGATGCCGAGGCCGATCCCGCCATGGCCGAGAAGATCTGCCTCAATGCCAAGGTGCAGCGGCCGGCTACTTGTAATGCCATGGAAACGCTGCTCGTCCATCAGCAGATGGCCCGCACCTTCCTGCCGGAACTCGTCAGGAAGCTGGCCGCCGCGAAGGTTGAAGTGCGAGGATGCCCCAAGACCTGCCAGGTGGCGCCCGAAGCCAAGCCGGCCTCGGAGAGCGACTACGGTCAGGAATTTCTGGCCCTGATCCTTGCCGTGAAGGTCGTCAGAAGCATGGAAGAGGCGATGGCCCACATCGGGGCCTACGGCTCGCATCACACGGAATCCATCATCACCAGCGACTACACCCGCGCCATGCGGTTCCTGCGCGAGGTGGATGCCGGCGCGGTCATGGTGAACGCGTCCACGCGGCTGAACGACGGCTATCAGTTTGGTCTGGGTGCCGAGATCGGCATCAGCACGACTCGCATCCATGCGCGCGGACCGATGGGCCTGGAAGAACTGACCTGCTCAAAATTCATCGTGTTCGGCTCCGGCCAGATAAGGGAGTAGGTTAAGGCTGAGGCTAAGGTTAAGGCCGGACAAACCCACTCAGAATGAATGCAACCAGTTATTCTTCCCTCAACCCTAACCTGAACCCTGCCCTGTGGATTCTCTAATCCACTCTGCTCTGACACGACCCGGCAACCTCGTGTGTCCTGCAAATCTTCCGTTCCGCACTGACCTGCGCGCAGCCGGCGGTCGCATGGTACGCCAGCCCAGCGGCCACCTGGTGTTCTATGGTCCGGAGAATCTCCGGTTTCTCGCCACCGATCCGGACGGCAACCCGCTGCACGAATGCGAATGGGGACGCACCAAGGCAGGAACGCCCAGGCTGCTACGCGCGCGGATACGCCTGGAATGGGGACAGTGGATCGGCCTCAAGCCGGAAGGACTTGTCACGGCCACGACGCTGGACCTCACCAAGAAGCCGGGATGGGAGCGACTCAAGCCGGACGATCTCCGGCAGATGGCCGCACAGGCGATGCGTGTGCCGCTCGAAGCCGTCAAACTGTTCTATGGCGACGAGGACCTGATCATCGACTCCACCGGCTCCGCGACGATCCG